>JAFMQP010000034.1 GCA_017354575.1 Acidothermales bacterium
AACGCACGCCCGCGGGCGACGGCCTCGTCCATGCCTCCGGTGTAGATCGAGTCGGTGCGCGCGACGATGACGAAGTCGAGGTCGCGTCTCGCACGTACCGCCGCTTCGATCTTGGCCGCCATCTCCTCGACCGTGATGACCTGCTTGCCCTCCATGTGACCGCAGCGCTTGGGGAAGACCTGGTCCTCGATGGTGATCGCGGCGGCGCCGGCCCGCTCGTACGTCTCGACCGAGCGCATCACGTTGAGCGCGTTGCCGAAACCACAACCCGCGTCGGCGATCAGCGGGAGGTCGGTGACCGACGTGATCGTCTGGACCAGACCGTTGACCTCGGGCAGGGTCACCAACCCGTAGTCGGGACGGCCGAGCAACATCGCCGAGGCGTTGTAGTCCCCGACGAACGCGGCGTCGAAGCCCGCTCGCTGCACGAGTACGGCGCTGACGCCGTCCTGTGCTCCCGGCGCGACAAGGGTCTCCGGCGCGGCGATCAGCTCCCTCAACCGGGCGGTCGTGGTGGTCATGTCTGCCTCGTTCCCTGTGCTACCTGTGGTTCCCAGACCCCGACGACGCCCTGCTCGGCGAGGTCGGTGACGGTCTCGCGGTCCAGTCCCAACCGTTCGGTCAGTACCGCGGCCGTGTGCTGACCCAGCATCGGCGCCGAGTCGTTGGGAAACTGCCAGTCGCTGTACTGCATCGGGCTCGCCGGGTAGCGCACGTGCCCCAGCGCCGGATGGTCGTAGCTGCGGACGAGGCCGCGCGCTCGGACGTGCGGGTCGGAGAAGACGTCGGAGAGATCGTTCACGGGAGCGGCGGGGATGTCGTACTCGTCGAGGACGGCCATCCACTCGTCCTTTGTCCTCTGCGCGAACGCGTCCTCGAGAACGGTGTTGACGAAGTTGCGGTTGGCGACGCGTGCGACGTTGGTGACGGTGCGGGGGTCGTCCTTCAGGTCCGGCCGCCCGATCGCGTCACACAACCGCTGCCAGAACTTCTCCTCACGCGCGGCGATGACGACGTAGCCGTCCAGCGTCGGCACCGCCTGCCAGGGCACGATGTGCGCGTGTCCGGTGCCCTGCCTGGTGACGACCCGGCCGGTGTTGAGGTGGTCCAGCGCGTCGTACGACAGCAGGGACACCAGCGAGTCGAGCATGCTGACATCCGCATGGTCGCCCTTCCCGTGCAGCGCACGGCCGCAGAGCGCGGCGAGTACGGAGAGGCAGCCGAACATTCCGCCCGCGATGTCCGCGAGCGGCACGCCCACCCGCGACGGCGGTCCGTCAGGCTCGCCGGTGATGTCCAGGTGACCGGCGAACGCCTGGACGACGAGGTCGAACGCCGGACGTGCCGTCGCGGGGCCGTATTCGCCGAAGCCGGTGATGCTGACCGTCACGATGTCCGGGTTGCGTTCCTTCAACGTCGCGTGGTCGATGCCGAGCCGTGCCATCACGCCTGGGCGGAAGTTGTCGACGACGACGTCGGCCTGTTCGACGAGGCGGTAGAACAGGTCGAGGCCCTCCGCGCTCTTGAGGTCAAGGGCGACGCTCTTCTTGTTCCGGTTCATGAACAGGTGGACAGCGCTCTCCCCGTGTACCGGGGCGATGCCCGCGTTGCGGTTCGCGTCGCCGCGCAGCGGCTCGATCTTGATGACCTCGGCACCCAGGTCGGCGAGGATCACACCCCCGTAGGTGCCGGCGATCACCTGCCCGAGCTCGAGCACGGTGATCCCTTCCAGCATCTTCATGTCGCCTCCGTAGCGGGCCAGTGCAGGGAGACGATCTCTCCGGTGCGGACGGACTCGTCGATCGCCCGGGACACCATGAGGACGTCATGGCCCTGCCTGCCGGTAGCGAGGATCGGGTTGACCCGGCCCGTTCCGACGCTGTCGATGAACGCGTGTGTCTCGTCCTTCATCGCGCCGAAGTACTCGCCGAGCGCCCAGTCGCCTGGCATCGCCGACCCCAGCATCGCGACGTTCATCGAGACGTCAGGCGTGTACGGCGAGGGCACGGCGTGGCTCGAGGCGAGCAGCACGTCCCTGTGGTCGTCCTTGACGCTCAGGACGCCGTCGCGGCCGAACAGCTCGAACTCCATGGTGGCGACGTACGCCGGCCAGAACTCCGGAAGTTCCCAGCTGACACCGAGATTGGCGACGGTGCCGTCGTCGAAGGTGAGCACGGACCAAGTGGAGTCGGGGGCGCCGTACTCGTCGTAACAGCGGCCGTGCCCGCCCTGGGCGTAGACCGTCACCGGTCGACGGCCAGGCAGATACCACAGCAACAGGTCGATGCAGTAGGTCAGCGTGTTGACCGCCGGCGTCGTCGTCCCCGCGCGCGAGATCACCGCTTTCGCGACCGCCTGCGTGAGGTAGATCGACGCCTTCGCACTCGTCACCTGACCGAGGTAACCGTTGTCGGCATGCTGCTTGATCGCCAGGAACCGGCGGCGGAACCGTTGCGTGAAACCGGTGTGGACGACGACCCCACGTGCCGACGCCTCGTGCAGCAGCTTGTCGCCGTCCTCGGGCAGGATCGCGAGCGGCTTCTCGACGAGAACGTGCTTGCCCGCGCCGATGGCCGAGATCGCCGGATCGAAATGAGAATCCTCCGTCGTCGCGACGATGACCGCGTCGACGGCGTCGTCGCTGACGAGTTCCGCCGCGTCGACACCCCAGCTGTCCGCCTCGCAGTCCTGCGCCAACGACCTCGCCTTTTCCTCGTCGACGTCGCAGACGCTGAGGTGCCTGACGGACGGGTGACGGTGCGCGATCTCCGCGCGCAGCCGGCCGATCGTGCCGCACCCGATGACGGCTACACCGACGCCACCGCTGATCTGTCGGCTCCGGGTCATGCGTGGCCTCCACTCTGGTCACCGTGTCCGTCACGCGGCATCGCCCCCGCTCGTGCGAGCACGCTTCGCGCCCTCCTGGCGACCGCGTAGTCGACCATGCGCCCGTCGACGCTGATCGACGCGGACCCGTTGCGTACGGCCTCCTCGAAGGCGTCGAGGAGCCTGCGTTCGTGTTCGACCTCGTCGGCAGTCGGCGTGAACACGTCGTGGATCACCGGTACCTGCGCCGGATGTATGGCGACCTTGCCGACGTAGCCGACGCGTTTCGCCAGCTCGCATTCGAGCCGGAGTGCGTCGAGGTTGCGGAAGTCCATGAACACCGCGTCCATCGGTTGCTCGATGCCGGCGGCGCGTGCGGCCAGCAGCACCAGAGAGCGCGCGGTGAGCAGTCCGGTGCCGTCGGACGTCCACTCGCATCCGAGGTCGACGACGAGGTCGCCCTGCTCGCCGGAACCGAAGAGCACAGAACGGATCCGGGGCGAACTGGTGAACAGCTCGCCCGCGTGAGCGACGCCGAGACTGCTCTCGACGAGTGGCACCAACGTCGTCGTCCCCTGTTCCCTGCCGGTATCGGTCTCAAGCGCGGTGAGCGCACCGTCGATACGCCGCAACAGGTCGGGGTCGTCGGCCTTGGGGAGCACGATGCCGGCGACGCCGGCGCGGCCCGCGGCGACGACGTCGGGCCAGAGGAAGTCGGTCTCCGCGCCGTTGACGCGGACGAACACCGGGATGTCGGACGGCGGCAGCTCGGCGAGGTGCTTCCGCGCGAGCGCCTTCGAATCGACAGGCACGGCGTCCTCGAGATCGACGATCACCGCGTCCGTTCCCGACTTGAGCGCCTTCGCGACGAGGTCGAGCCGGTTGCCCGGCGTGAACAGCATCGACCGGAGCATCTGTGCGTCCGTCATCTCTCACCCTCCGTGCCGGCTCGGTCGTCGAGGTGGACGACGGCGCTGCCGGTCGTGGTCTGCTGGCCGGTCTCGCTCACTTCCATCCGCACCTCGACGGTCGCGGACCTGGTGTCCGGGTCGACGTCGGTCAGCCTCCCCGTGACGACCACCGGTTGACCGGCGTGCAGCGGTGCGAGATGCCGGTACCGGACCGAGGTCAACCGGGCGCCTTCGACGAGCGCGTCGCTGAGGGCCTGGAACATGTGCACGGCCTGCAGCGGTCCCTGTACCAGCAGGGAGTCGTGGCCTTCGACACCGGCCGCGTAGCTCTCGTCGTAGTGCACGCGGTGCGGGTTCCAGGTGGCGGCACTGAACAGGAACAACTCCTGCGTCCGGTAGGTGTGGGCGACAGGAGGGAGTTCGCCGCCTTGCAGGACATCGGATGCTTCCATCTGCACGGTCTCCTCACGAACGCCGCGTGACCGGTGTCGTTCAACGGAAGATGCGGGTGAAGTGCTCCACCGCGAACGGGTCGTCATCGGCGTCCGCATAGCGGTACTCGAACGTGATGAAGGTGAGCGTTCCGCTGCGTCCCTCCTTCCTGGCCGTCGATTCCACCCGCCGCGCGCACGTGACGACGTCGCCGGCGACGAAGGGGCGGAACAGCTCGGCGCTCGTCTCGCCGGCCATGGCCTGGCGAAAGGTGATCGGGGGAATGTCGCGTAGCGGCGTGCCTTCCTCGTGCAGCGCGTCCTGCGGGACGAGATTGAACACCCCCGTACGCAACGCGACGTAGAACAACGCTGGTGCCACCACGTCGGCGAAACCCCGAGCACGCGCCACCGCGGGATCGACGTGGACGGCGTCGGTGGCGCCGACGGCGATCGCGAACCTGGCGATGTCCTGGCAGCCGACGACGACGGTGCGAACCAGTGCCGACTGCTCCGCCCATACGGTGAGGGCCTCGTCGGTCATCGGCCCTCCTCCGCACGACGACAGTGCCAGGCAAAGTGCAACACTGTCTCGGTATAAGTCTCGTCCGACTCGACCCACCGGCGCAAGTGGTTGTGGTCAGCTACCTTCAGGCCGTGGGCGGGATCACCGGCAGCAGCACGTACGGGTGCCGGCCGCCCGAGAAATGGAGTGTATTGGTGCCACCGAAGACGTCCGCCGGCCGGTCCGTCGGGTCGCCGTGCAGGAACGGGCCGGTGCCCTTCATCGGATACATGGCGCCCGGAACGTCTACGCCGTCGTTCTCGTAGTCCTTGCCCCGCACCGCCAGCCCGAACCGGTAACCGGCGGGGACGACGATGCAGGTCGGCCAGATCTCGACGTCCAGCTCGACGGGTTGCCCAGGCTCCAGCGGCCACACCTCGTCGTGCGGATGGAACGGCCGGTACGGGAGAGTGCGTTCCTGGTCGAGTTTGCGTTGCGAGGCGCGGAGCCAGCCGAGGCCCACGGGTGTGCGCGGGTCGTTCGAGCCGATGAACACGACTTCTTCTCCGTCCGGGTCGAAGACCTGGAGGACGAGGAAGACGTCGGCGTCCGTGGTGTCGGAGGACAGGAACAGCTTCGCGGCGACCGGCCCGGTGATCTCGACGTCCTCGGTCAGAGTGGGAGAGAGGAACGTCACCCCGTCACCTGTCGCCGCGTACTGCACGGGTTCACCGTCGACAGGTTCGCGGCTGAGGCTGCGGTCCTTGGGATCGAGGTAGAACTTCGTCCACTGCGTTCTGGCCAGCGGCCATTCGTTCTCCGCCCGCGGCACGAACCGCTCGCCGGGATGCCTGACCTGGAGCTGCACGGGCGGCTGGCTCTCCCAGCCGTTGTCCTCGCCCTTGAGGAAATGACCGAAGAACCGCTTCTGCAGCGCCACGCCACGGTTGCTGTAGAACGGCGAGAAGTGCGTGTCCCCGTGCATCTCCAGCCACTTCTGCTCGGACGCGGCGGAGAGGTAACCCTCGATGTTGCCGCGGGGATGCAGGCCCTGACCGCCCCAGTTCCCTGACGACAGCAGCGGAACCGTGATCCTGTCGTATTTCGGTGACCGCTCGCGGTAGTAGTCGCCGTCGAGCGGTCGGGCTCGCACCTCACCACCCGGGTCGGAATGGTTGGCGGCCAGCTCGGCCTCGGTGAGCGTCTCCGGGCCGGCGACGGGCTTGCCGGTGACCGCGCTGCGCGGACCGCGTTCGCCGACGCCGTGCTGCACGCGCAGGACCTGGCGTGGGAACCAGCCTGCCAGGAACTCGGAGAGGATCCCGCCGTGCCGACAGAGGTCACGGTAGTAGTCCGCGGCCCCTTCCCACACACAGATCGCGGAGAGGTGGGGCGGCTGCAGCGACGCCACGTACCACTGGTTCATCGCGTAGTAGGAGATGCCGAGCAACCCGACCCTCCCGCTGCTCCACTCCTGTTCCGCCGCCCACTCGATGCAGTGGAAGAAGTCCTGGTTCTCGCGTGGTGACCAGATGTCGAGGTATCCGGGGGACCGGCCGGCACCGCGCGAGTCGACGCGCACGCAGGCGTATCCGTCGGGCACCCACTTCTCCGGGTCGACCTCCTCCCAGTTCTGGTACTTGTTCGTCGTCCCCTCGGCGATCTCGGGATAGGCGGCGACCATCCGGTCCCAGTTGCCCTTGTAGCCCTCCTGGAACGCGAGCCCCTTCGCGTACGGGCCCATCGCCATGATCACCGGGTACCGCCCGTCCTGTATCGGCCGGAACACGTCGGCCCGCAGCACCAGCCCGTCGTCCATCTCGATCGGGACGTCCCACTCGATGACCATGCCGTCGGCGACGACCTGCTCGGCGCTCGCCGCGCTGTCGACGCCGTCCGCTCTGCTCGTACTGTCCATGAAGCTCTCCCGTCGAGTAAGGTCCGTCAGGCGGACGGCTGCAAGGTGTCGTCGAGCCAGTCCCACATGTCGGCGATGCCGACGCTGACGTTGTCGATCTGGCAGTGGTGGTAACCGCCCTCGGCGCGGGTAAAGACGCGAAACGTCTTCTCCTTCGAGCCGACGGCGTCGAAGCAGCGTTGTGCGTCGCGCATCGGGATCTGCTCGTCGCCTTCGCCGTGGAGCAGTAGGAACGGGCACGCGATACGCTGAACGACGCCGTCGAGGCGGAATCCCTCGAGTTTCTCCATCGCCTCGTCCCGCGTCGCCACGCCCAGCTCCCACAGGAGGTGCTGCCACGGCACCGAGAGCGACGGCGTCGTACTGCGGTCCAACAGCTCGAACCGCGCCTTCCACGTCGCGTAGTAGTCCCACTGCGCGCCCCACGCCACGGCACACGCGAAGCGCGGCTCGAAGGCCGCTGCCCGCGGTGCGTAGTAGCCGCCGAGGCTGATCGCCATCACACCGATCCGGTCGGCGTCGACGTCGGCTCGCGCGGCGAGCCACTCGTAGGCGGGCGTCGCGTAACGCTCCGTCTCGTGGTGCAGCGGGAGACCGCGGAAGCGGATGGACTCGCCGTTGCCGGGTCCGTCCACGATCAGGCAGGAGACGCCGCGCGCCGCGAGATCGGCGACCCCCTTGAAGTACTGGATCTCCTTGGTGATGTCGAAGCCGTCGAAGTAGACCATCGCGGGACGTGGGCCCGGTCGCCCCGCGCCGTTCTCGGCGTGTACGAACAACGCCGGCAGGGACGTGTCCTCGTAAGGGATCTCGACCGGCTCGATCAACGGACGGTCGGTCAGTGCCGCCGCGTCGCGGAAGCAGGCGACTCCCGACTTGTACGCGGCATCGCTCTCGGCCGTCTTGGGCTGCATGAAGCGCTCGCCGACGTGGTAGTAGTTCGCCGCGCGGTACAGGTACTTGGCGGCACTGCGGCCGTGTCCCGAGCTCTGCCGGTCGCGTCCTGCCTTCTCCACCTTCGCGGCCTCCGCTGCCCAGGCGCGGAACCAGGCCACGTCGTCACCCACCTTGTCGCGCAGCTCGAGCCCGACGCGGTGGACCTCGCCGATCTCGGCTCCACCCCACGGTGCGGTGTTCAGCGCGATGAGCAGACCGTGCGACCATCGGTAGTTGTCGGGAAAGTAGTTGAACGACAGGTCCTTCGCGGTTTCGGGCATGACGGGTTCCTCTCGGCGGCGATTGGCTCAGGCTGGCTCGGGTATCCACAGCTCCTGGTCGAGGTCCTTCTCGTAACGGCCGTTGACCTTGTCGCGCAACCAGTCCGCCGCCCACGCGAACATCTCGCCGCGCTGGCGACCGAGACCGTGGAACTCGTTCTCGAACACCCACAGCTCCTTCGGACAGTTCAGCATCGCCATGAACTCGCGGGCGTCGGAGAGAGGGCAGAGCTGGTCGAACTCGCCGTGCAGCAACAGGATCGGGCAGGAGATGTCCTCGGCGAACCGCGCGAGCGTCATCCGTTCCGCCATGCGATCGAACTCGTCGTCGTCGAAGATCCCGGACATCTCCATGAAGTTCCGCCGGAACGCCGGCGGCGCGTGCTTGAAGATGGTGTCTTTCTGCAGGAAGTTGCCCATCGCCGCGGCACACGCCTTCACCCGGTCGTCCTTTGCGGCGATCGTCGGTGCCCAGTACGAACCCATGCTGCAGCCGAAGACGCCGATGCGCTCACTGTCGATCCGCGGATCCGCGGCCACGAAGTCCACCGCAGCGGAACCGGCTTCGGCATAGTTGTCCGGGGTGACGGTCAGCCCGTGCAGCCAGGTCTCGCCCTGGCCCGGTCCGTCGATGGACAGGCACGCCATGCCGCGCTTGACGAATCTGTTCTCCTGGAGATTGGGGTACTCCTCCTTCACCATGTCCATGCCCGGCGCGAAGACGACACAGGGCGCGGGCTCGTTCACGTCGGGAACGTGCAGGATCCCGAACACGGTGTGCTCGCCGAACGGGATCTCGACCCGCTCGACCGTGTGGGTCGCGAGAGCGGCGGCCTTCGCATAGGAGTCCTTGAGCTTCCGGTGTACGCCGGCGTTCTTGTTCGCCCAGAACGCTTTGCAGTAGGCGAAGGCGGCGCGGTGGTAGAACTCGAGCGCCGTCTCCGTGTGCTCCCGCTCGGCGCAGCTCTCCGCCTGCCGGAGAAGGTCCTCCGCCGTCATCGACCAGGCCTTGCACATCATCGCGGCCGAACGGACCCGGGCGATGCTCCTGCGGTAGTCCTGCAGGCGCATGCCCTGTTCGAGCCAGCCGATGTAGGCATCGGGGAAGACCAGGTCGAAACCGAGGCTCGCGACGAGGGAGTCGGTCACCCACTGCTGCCCGCTTCTCTCCATGCATGTGTCCTCTCGCAGTTCAGTCGGACTTGGCGGCGGCCTTCACCAACGAGTTGTCGTAGCGCGAGGAGAGGCTGTCGAGTGACGGCGCGGCCTTCAGACCCTCGCTCTTGGCGTTCTTCGCCGTGGTCGTGAGGTACGAGGGGTCGATCTGCCCGTCCAGCGGCGACGCCTTGAGCTTCGTGATGAACGTGTCGTACGTGATCGTCGCGTCCGCCGTGGACGCCTTCATGTCCTTGGCGATGTCGGCGACGGCCTTCGCCTTGTTCTTCGGGTCGTACAGCCACTTCACGCTGGCGAGGTAACCACGCATGAACTTCACGGCGAGGTCGTGGTTCTTGCTGTACCACCTCTGGTCGCTGATGAGCGAGCCCATGATGATCTTGTGCAGGTTGGGCAGGGACGACGCCTGTGCGATCGACTTCATGCCCTTGCTCAGCATCACCTGTGCGTCGGGCGGGAAGCTCATCACGGCGTCGACCTGGCCCTTGACCAGCGCCGTCGCGCGCTGTGGTGGGGGCCCCGCGTTGACGAAGTGGTAGTCACGGCCCTCTTCGAGACCGTGACCCTTCAACAGCAACTTGGCCGTGAAGTAGTCGGCGCTCGCACCGATACCCGTCACGCCGATCGTCTTGCCCTTGAGGCCTTCGAGCGAGGTGATGTTCGGCCGGACGATCATCTGGTAGGGATCGTTCGTGACCTCCGAGGCGACCATCTTGAGGCCGGCCTGCTTTTCCTGCGCACCGAACAGTTGCTCGGGTGTCGCCATGCCGAAGTTCACCGAGCCGGAGATGAGCGCAGGGATGATCTGCCCGGTGTTCTGGAACGTGACGACGTCGAGCTTGATGCCCGACGGTTTCATCAGCTGCTCGTCCTGGGCCATGATCAGCCACAGGTGCAGGGAGTTGAGCGAGGTCACGCCGATGGCGACCTTCTGCAGACCTCCCTTCTTACCGGACGAGCCACCGGAGTTGTCCGAGCTTCCCCATTCGCTGCACGCGGTCGCCGACAGCGCCATCACGCAGATGAGCACCATTCCCTTGAACCAACCGAACTTCCGCACGTCGCCGTCCTCCTCGCCGTCTCCGGCAACTACTCGTGTCTCGTCTCGTTAGCGTCGCAACTCGTGCATCTGCTCACCCCACTTCGAGGAGCACCTTGACCACCTCCGGTCGCGTCCGCAACGCGTCGAACGCCTCGGTGCCACGGTCGAGCCGGAAGCGTTCCGAGAGCAGCGGCGCGACCTGCACCACTCCGTCGGCCAGCAGGTCGACGGCCCTGGCGTAGTCGCCGATGAGCGCGGCGCGTGAGCTCACCAGCTCGAGCTCCTTCAGGTAGAGCTGCACGTAGTCGACGCGGCCGGCCTCGGCTCTCGTCACGCCGTAAAGCAGGACGGTCGCACCCCCGCCCGCCAACCGGATTGCCTGGGCGAGGGTCTCGACCGTTCCGACGGACTCGACGACGACGTCGGCACCCGCACCGCCGGTCAGCTCCGCGACGCAGTCCTCTGCGTCGTCGGGATGGCAGGTGACCGTGGCGCCGAACCGTTCCGCCAGCGCACGTTTGGCCGCCGAGCGCGTGACGCCGACGATGCGGCGTACACCCCGGGTACGCAGCAACTGCAGGTGGAGCAGGCCGCCGACGCCCAGGCCGACGACCACGCCGGTCTGCCCTGGGAAGACGTCGACCAGCGTCTGCGCGTGCACGCACACACCGAGCACCTGGAGGAAACCGGCGTCGTCACGCGAGATGCCGTCGGGAATGGCGAGCATGCGGCCGTCGTCGACGGCCACGAACTCGGCGAAGCCTCCGTCGACCTCGCGTCCGAGCAGGGCGCCGTTCCCGCACAGGTTGGACCTGCCGCCACGGCATCGGACGCAGCGACCGCAGGAGATGAACGGGTCTACCAGGACGCGTGTGCCCTCCGCAATGTGGCCGCCGCGGGCGCTACGGACGACGGTCCCGACGAGCTCGTGGCCGAGGATCCGCGGGTACGCGACCTGTGTGATGCCCCGCACGATCTTCACGTCGGAGCCACAGATCCCCGCCCTGTCGACGGCGACGAGTGCACGTTCACCCGCGTCCGGCCGGGGAACCTCTGTTACTTCCAGTTTCTCGAGGTCCGCGAGCCGCAGCGCCTGCATACCTGTCACCCCTTTGCGGCAGCCTTGGCGAGCGAGTTGTCGTAGCGGGAGGAGAGGCTGTTGAGCGCGGGAGCGCCCTTCACGCCTGTCGCCTGCGCGTTCTTGGCGGTCGTGGTCAGCGCCGCCGGGTCGATCAGCCCGTCCTTCGGATATGCCTGGAGCTTGGTGACGAATGTGTCGTAGGTGGTGGTGGCGTCCGCGTTGGACACCTTCATGTCCTTGGCGATGTTCGCGACGGCCTTCGCCTTGTTCTTCGGGTCGTACAGCCACTTCACGCTGGCGAGATAGCCACGCATGAACTTCACGGCGAGGTCGTGGTTCTTGGTGTACCAGGGCTTGTTGGCCATGTACGTCGCGATGATCACCTTGTGCAGGTTCGGTAGTGAGGACGCCTGTGCGATCGACTTCATGCCCTTGCTCAGCATCACCTGTGCGTCGGGCGGGAAGCTCATCACGGCGTCGACCTGGCCCTTGACCAACGCCGCCGCACGCTGCGGCGGAGGTCCGGCATTGATGAAGTGGTAGTCACGGTTCTCTTCGAGGCCGTGGTCCTTCAGCATCAGCTTCGCGGTGAAGTAGTCCGCGCTCGCGCCGGTACCCGTCACACCGATCGTCTTGCCGCGCATGTCCTGGATCGAGCTGATGCCCTTCTTCGGGTTCACGATGAGGCTGTACGGGTTGGTGCCGTCCTCGGAGGCGATCATCTTCAGGTTCGGTTGCTTGTTCTGGGCCGCGAACAGCTGCTCGGGCGTAGCCGTGCCGACCTGCAGCGACCCGGAGAGCAGAGCCGGGATGATCTGCCCGGTGTTCTGGAAGGTGTTGATCTGCAGGTCGATCCCGTACGGCTTCATCAGGTTCTCGTCGCGAGCCATGAGCAGTGGCAGGTGGAGTGAGTTGAAGGACGTCACCCCGAGCGCGATCTTCTGCGGACCTGACGATCCGCCGCCACCGGAGCTCCCCGACCCCCCGCAGGCCGCGGCGAAGAACACGGCGACGAAGATGACCCCCAAATACCGTAGCCAGCTGGTCTTGGGCATGGTTCTCGCCTCTCTTACCGCTCGTGGGACTAGTCTGGGCTCGCCGCGAGGGTCGTGACAGCGCATGCTGTTACGCGGCGTTCGTGCCTTACCGGTTGCCGGGCAGGGCTGTGTGCTCGAGGTCGTCGACCGAGTCGTGGGACGTGGTCATGCCCATCGCCGTCCTGACCTCTTCCTCGATCATCGTCCAGACGCGGTCGACGATGGCGACGAACTCGGGCGTCCGCTTGATCGAGAGGTCGCGTGGACGGGGGAAGGGCACGTCGACGATCTCCTTGATCCGCCCGGGGCGGGCGGTCAGTACGACGATGCGGTCAGAAAGGAAGGTCGCCTCGTCGATCTGGTGTGTGACGAACAGGACGGTGCCACCCGCCGTCTCGGCCCAGATCCGCAGCAGTTCGGTCTGCATGATCTCGCGGGTCTGCGCGTCGAGGGCGGCGAACGGCTCGTCCATCAGGAGCAGTTCGGGCTGGATGCAGAACGCGCGTGCCAGGTTCGCGCGCTGCCGCATACCGCCGGACAGCTCGTGCGGGTAGTGGTCTTCGAAGCCCCCGAGCCCGACGAGCTCGATGTATCTCCTCGCCTGCTCGCTCGCGACCTTCCGGGGCTTGCGCTGGAACTCGAGACCCATCCGCACGTTCTTCAGGACCGAGCGCCACGGGAAGAGACTGTCCTGCTGGAACACGACGCCGCGGTCGGGACCTGGGGTGTGCTCCTCCTCGCCGTTGATGAGCAGTTGGCCGGAGGTGATGGGCTCGAGCCCGTCCACGGTACGGAGAAGGGTGGTCTTGCCGCAGCCGCTCGCTCCCAGCAACGCGACGAACTCACCCGGGGCGACGCTGAAGCTGACGTCGTGAAGGGCCTCGAGAGTGTTGCCTCGCTTGGTGAACGTCTTGCACAGCGACCGAGCTTCGAGCCGTGGCGTCGACGCGTCGGTCGTGTGCTCCCTCACTGGACCTCGAAGTCGCGCCATGGGGCGATCCACCTTTCGAAGCGGTACATCAGCTTGATCAGCGTCATCCCGATGATGGCGAGGATGAACACGCCCAGCCACACGCCGGCCGTGTCGAAGTTCTGTGACGCGTTGAATACCATGTGGCCGAGGCCGGCTCTCGCACCGAAGAACTCGGCGACCACGATGCCGATCAGTCCCCGGCCGACCGCCAGCCGCAGGCCGGTGACGATGAACGGCACCGCCGCGGGGATCAGGACCTTGCTGAACACCTGCAGCCGATCGGCGCCGAACGAGTTCGCGCACTCGATCAGGTTGCGGTCGGTCGTTCGGATACCGGCGGCCGTGTTGATGATCACGGGGAAGATGGCCAGTGTGATGACGACGGCGACCTTGGCGGTGAGGCCGATCCCGAAGACGACGATGAAAAGGGGAGCGAGGGCGATGAGCGGCGTGGAGTACATCGCCGAGACCCACGGGTCGACGAAGTCGAAGACGATCTTCGACGTCGCCATGACCACACCGATGACGATGCCGGCCGCGGACGCGAGGACGAGCCCGATCAGGAAGCCCTGGAAGCTCGCCAGGAAGTCGTTGCCGAGCTGGCCGGACTTGACCGCGGCCAGAAAGGCCTTCCAGATCGCTCCCAGCGGAACCATGACGAGCTCGCTCGTGTGTGCCGCCGCGACCTGCCACAGCACCATCCCGAGGATGATGGTCAGGATCGTGTGCACCCAGACCGAGCGTTTCCGGTACAGCGATACCAGACTCCACGATCGCCGGCCCGTTTTCCGGGACGGCGCCGTGGATCCCTTCTTCTCGTTCCACACGCTCTGAGTTGTGTCGCCTGGCATCACCAGATGCCTCCAACCGCGAAGTCCCTGTGTGTATTACATATTGCAGTATGCGTGAACACCGGCGAGGCGTCGACAGACATCGCCGGTCTCGGCCTTCAGCCCTCGGTCAGGATCGGGTTGCCGACCAGGACTTCCTTACGGCGCCAGTCACGGAGGTTGCCGGGCTTGGTGCGCCACAGCGGCTCGCCGGGAGTCGTGCGGTCGTGCTCCTGACGCAGCCAGCGCACCCGTTCGATGTCCAGCTCCGCGCAGTGAACACCTTCGTCGTGCTCCTCGAGGAGTACCTCTTCTGGGCTGCTGATGATGGTCAGCGCCTTGCCACCCTCAGCGGTCACGTTCGAGCACACGGCCGTGCAGGCGAGGTTCTCGATCGCGCGCGCCCAGGCGAGAGTTCGCCACGTCTCGTACAGCGCTCCGCCGTACCCACTGGTGTCCCGCACGGGTGAGATCAGGCCCGCCGGCAGCAGGATGATCTCGGCGCCCTTGAGCGCGAGGATGCGCGCGAGTTCCGGCGCATACACCTCGCTGCACATCAGCAGGCCGACGCGACCGAACTCGGTGTCGAACACGGGCAGCTCGTCGGCCGGTGTCCAGTCGAAGTCCCAGTATTCGCCGCCCAGGTAGATCCAGGGAGCGTGCGACGGCGTGGTCCGTCGGTAGCGCCCGACCTCCTCGCCGTCCGGCGCGAGCAGGATCAGCGTGTTGTAGCACCGGCTGACGTCGCCGTCGATCGGCTCGGTGAATCCACCGACAACGTAGATTCCGTTGGCACGCGCCATTTCCTGGAGCTCCCGCACCGGCGTACGGGTGACCGGCGACCGCCACTCGCCGGGGTACGACTCGGGGAGACAGACCAGCCCGGCGCCCTGTCGCGCGGCTTCGGCCACGTACGCCGCTGCGTTGGCCACGTTGGCGTCGTACGCGCCGTCTCCGAACCGGGTCAGGGGGTTGACCATTGCGATTCGTACGGTCATCTTCGACCTTCTTTCCAGCGGCTGTCGTCGCGGCGCCGCCTACTTGATCGCGACGGGGTTCAACGGGGACCCGACCGCATGGGTGAAGGGGAGTGGTGGTCCACAGAACATGAACTCGTGCACGCCGTCCGCCGCGCAGTCGTCGGCGAGCGGCTCCAGGTCGTAGATCTCGCCGACCCACAACCCGAGGTGGACGATGAAGACGATGTGCAATGGCTGGAACACGTCCGGCGTCTCGTTCGGGAGCACCTCCATGCCCCACGTGTCGGTCGCGACCGCTGCGATCTCGTGCTCGGCGACCCAGTCGATGCTGGCGAGTCCCAGGCCGGGCGCCGGACCTCCCGCGTAGTCACCCCACGTTCCCTCGTCCCGCACCCGCGCCATGACACCGGTGCGGACGAAGACGAAGTCACCACGACGCACGCTGACACCGGCCTGCTTTGCCGCGCGGTCGAGGTCGTCCGCACCGATCGGCGTCCCGGGCTCCAGCCACGGCACGCCCATGCTGCGCGGCACGTCCAGCAGGACGCCACGACCTACCATGCCGCCGGCGGCGTTGGAGACCCCGTTCTTCAGGGCTCCCTTGCTGCTGACCACATCCGCGCTGTACCCGTTGTAGATCTTGTCGTCGTAGACGACGTGAGCGAGCGAGTCCCACTGCGTGCCGCACTGGAGCGGCATGATGACCATGTCGTCGGTGCCGCGGAAGTGCCTGTCGACGCCGCCGTAGAAGTCGCGAACGGACGTCCCGGCAAGGGCGTCGGCTCCGTCGCGGGTCATCAGGTGGATGGGGTTGTACCGGTTGAACGTGCCGCGTTGCGGCCCGTTCTCGTCGAAGGGCAAAGCCATCGAGATGACCTTGCCGGACCGGACCAACCGCGCGGCGGCGGCGACGTCTTCGGCGGTGACGTGGTTGAGGGTGCCGCGTTCGTCGTCGTCGCCCCAACGTCCCCAGTTGGAGTGTCGCTCGCAGAACTCCCGTACCGTCTCGATGGTCGGGGCGTTCCCGGACTCTCGTGTGGCGGTGGACGTTCGGTTCATCCGCGGCTCCCGTCAGATCACAGTCGCAACTCGTCGCAGAAAGCGGTCCTGGACAATACATGTGGCTCGTCCTCGGTGATGAGCACCATCTCCTCGAGACGGACGCCACCTCCGCCACGGACGCCTTCGACCCAGATGAGCGGCTCGACGGCGAAGACCATGCCCGGCTGGAACTCGTAGACGGGTGCGCCCGGCAGCGTCTCGCCGATGTAGGGCGGCTCGTTCGCGCCGATGCCGACGCCGTGGCCGATGAACAGTGAGAGGAAACGTCCGCCCAGGCCGTACCGCTCAGCGCTGCCGAGGATCGCCTTCGCCGCGTCCTCGTTGGTGTGGCCGGGACGCATCTGCTCGATGCCCGCCGCGAG
>JAFMQP010000231.1 GCA_017354575.1 Acidothermales bacterium
GACGAGCATGCCGTCGGCGACACCGAGCGCGCCCGCCTTCGGCGGGGCGAGCGTGAACCAGGCGACGCCGTCGCGCCCGGCCGCCAGCTCGACCACGGCAGGGTCGTCGGCGTTCGCCACGACGCGGCTGCCCGGCGCCCAGATCCGCGCCTTGTCGGCGGCGTACGCCTGGTACGAGCCGTGCCAGTCGAGGTGGTCGGGCGCGAGGTTGAGCACGACGGACGCGAACGGCCGTACCGACGGCGCCCAGTGCAGCTGGAAGCTGGACAGCTCGACGGCGAGCACGTCGTACGGCGGGTCGGCGGTGACCGCGGACACCGCGGGCCAGCCGACGTTGCCGGTGGCGACGGTGCGCGCGCCCGCGGCGTCCAGCATCGACGCGAGCATGTGCACGACCGTCGTCTTGCCGTTCGTACCGGTGACGGCGAGCCACGGCGCGGCGTGCTCACCGCGCAGCCACCACGCGAGCTCGACCTCCCCGATCACCGGGACGCCGCGGGCGAGCACGGGCGCCAGCAGCGGCGCGGCGGGCGAGAGCCCCGGCGAGGTGACGACGAGGTCGGCGTCCACGGGCGGCTCCGCGGCGGCGCCCAGCCGCACGGAGGCGCCCACGTCCTCGAGCCCGGCGGCGTTGCGCCGCTGGGCCTCCCCGTCCGCGGCGTCGAGCACGGTGACGACGGCGCCGCGCTCGAGCAGCACCCGCGCTGCGGCGAGCCCGGACACGCCGATCCCGGCGACGGCGACCCGCCGTCCGTAGAGCTCGACCCCGGAGCTCACGAGAGCCAGCGGCCGTAGAACAACCCGACACCGCCGGCGACGCACAGCCCGGTGACGATCCAGAACCGGACCACGATCGTCACCTCGTTCCAGCCCACCAGCTCGAAGTGGTGCTGTAACGGCGCCATCCGGAACACCCGGCGATGGGTGAGCTTGAAGAACCCGACCTGGATGATCACCGACAGCGTGATGATGACGAACAGGCCGCCGAGGAGCAGGAGCAGCAGCTCCGTCCTGGTGAGGATCGCGATCGCGGCCATCGCGCCGCCGAGGGCCAGCGAGCCGGTGTCGCCCATGAAGATCCGCGCCGGCGGCGCGTTCCACCACAGGAAGCCGAAGCACGCCCCGGCCATCGCGGCCGCCACGACGGCGAGGTCGAGCGGGTCACGGACCCAGTAGCAGGAGTGCGTGATGCTCGTCGTACAGCTGTTCCTGAACTGCCAGTTGCCGATGACCACGTAGGACGCGAACACCATCACCGAGGCGCCGGTGGCGAGCCCGTCGAGGCCGTCGGTGAGGTTCACGGCGTTGCTCGCGCCCGCCACCATGATGAGCGCGATCACGACGAACGCGATGGGGCCGAGATAGAGCCAGTAGATGTCGCGGTCGAGCGACAGGTACGCGGACGCGGGCGTCAGGCTGTGCGCGTTGGGGAAACGCAGCGCGGCGATCGCGAACGCGATGGCCACCACGCCCTGCCCGAGGGACTTCGCGCCGCTGCGCAGGCCGAGGCTGCGCTGCTTCCATATCTTGATGACGTCGTCGAGAAAGCCGACGATGCCCAGCGCGGTCATCAGCCCGAGCGCGAGCCCGCCGGAGACGGTCGGCTGGGTCATCGTGACCAGGTGGGACATGATGTAGCCCAGCAGCGCGGCGACGATGATGACGGTGCCGCCCATCGTGGGAGTGCCGCGCTTGGTCTGGTGCGACGTCGGGCCCTCGTCGCGGATCTCCTGGCCGTAACCATGGCGCCGGAACAGGCTGATCGCCACCGGAGTCCCCAGCAGCGCGACGAACAACGCGATCGCGCCCGAGAAGAGGACGAGCCTCACGCCTGCGTCCTCTCGACTCCGGCCACCCGGTCCCCGACCCAGCGCAACCCCGCGTCCCTGGACGACTTGAACAGGACGACGTCGCCGCCGCGGAGCTCGTCCGCCAGCAGCTCCTCGGCCGACGCGCCGTCGGTCACGTATCTCGCCCGCCCGGGCCAGCCGGCCACCGACTCCGCGCCCACCACGACGGGACGTGCGCCCTCGCCGACCGCGACGACCACGTCGACGCCGGACTGCGCCGCCACCCGGCCGAGTCGCTCGTGCTCCGCGGCCGCTGAGTCGCCGAGCTCGAGCATCTCCCCCAGCACGGCGAGCCGCCTGCGCCCGCCCGCGAGCTGCCGCAACGCCTCCAGCGCAGCCGCCGCCGACACCGGGTTGGCGTTGTAGGCGTCGTTCACGACGGTGACGCCGTCGGCGCGCTCCAGCACCTCCATGCGGTGCGGGCTGCGCTGGCCCGCCTCGCCGAGCAGCTTGGCGACGTCGGTGACGCCGATGCCGAGCTCGACGGCGACGGCCGCCGCGGCGAGCGCGTTGGGCACCTGGTGCGCGCCGCGCAGGCGCAACCGGACGGGCGCCTCGCCCACCGAAGTCAGGAGCGTGAAGGACGGGCTCGCGGACTCGTCCAGCCGCACGTCCACCGCGCGGACCTCCGCGTCCGCCGCGTCGACGGCGAACCTGACGACCCGCGCCCGCGTGCGGCCCGCCATCGCCAGCACGCGCTCGTCGTCGGCGTTGAGTACGGCCACGCCGGCAGGCGGCAGCGCCTCGACCAGCTCGCCCTTCGCCTGCGCGATCGCGTCCCGGCTGCCGAACATCCCCAGATGTGCCGTACCCACGTTGAGGACGACGCCCACGTGCGGAGGTGCGATGGCACAGAGGTCCCGGATGTGACCTATCCCCTTCGCGCCCATCTCGAGCACGAGGCACGCGGTGTCATCGTCGGCGGTCAGCACGGTGAGCGGCAGGCCGAGCTCGTTGTTGTACGAGTGCGGCGGCGCGATCGTCGGCCCGAGCGCGGGCAGCAGCTGGGCGAGCAGGTCCTTCGTGCCCGTCTTCCCGGCCGAACCGGTGACGCCGACGACGCGGGCGTGCGGGATGCGCGCGGCGACCGCGTGGGCCAGCCGGGCCAGTGCGGCCACGGTGTCGTCCACGAGGACGGCGGGCTCCCCCACGGACCTGGTGACGAGCGCCGCGACGGCGCCGCGCTGGCGTGCCGACGTGGCGTACTCGTGACCGTCGACGTGGTCGCCGGGAACGGCGACGAACAGGTCGCCAGGCGCGACGGTACGCGAGTCGACCACGACCGCGCCCGTCACGAGAGCGCCGGGATCCGCGCCGTCGACGAGCGATCCGCCGACCGCGGCGCGGATCTCGCTAAGCGTCATGGGGATCACGAGGCTTGATTCTCCATATCGCCTATGGCGTCCTGCAGCACCACGCGGTCGTCGAAAGGATGCACTCTATCCCCGATGTACTGGCCCTGTTCGTGACCCTTGCCCGCCACGACGACCGTGTCGTCCGCGCCCGCACGCGCCACGGCGAGGGTGATGGCCGCACGGCGATCGGGCTCGACGACCACGTCCGCCCGCTCGCTGGCGGGCACCGTCGCGGCACCCTCCCGCATCGCGTCGAGGATGGCGAGCGGGTCCTCGCCGCGCGGGTTGTCCGACGTGAGAACCGCGACGTCCGCGAGCCGTGCGGCGGCCGCGCCCATGAGCGGCCGCTTCGCGCGGTCGCGGTCGCCCCCGCAGCCGAGCACGAGGACCAGCCGCCCGCGCGTGACCTCGCGCACCGCCTCGAGCAGCCGCTCGACGGCGTCCGGCGTGTGCGCGTAGTCGACGACCGCGAGGAACGGCTGCCCCGCGACGACACGCTCCATCCGCCCGGGCACACCGGGTACGGCGGCGACGCCCGCCGCCGCCTCGGACACGGGGACGCCCGCCTCGGCCAGCATCGCGACGGCCAGCAGCGCGTTGGCCGCGTTGAACTCGCCGGGCAGCCGGACCGACACCGGCGTGGCCGCCCCCGTGGGCGACACCGCGTCGAACGCCGTGCCGTCCGGACGCAGCCGGACGTTCGTGGCGTGCCAGTCCGCGCTCGGCTCGGCCACGGCACAGGTGACGACGGGGATGCTCGCCTCGCCGGCGAGCCGTTTGCCCCAGGCACCGTCGACGCACACGACGGCCCGCCGGCTGTACGCGCGCGTGAACAGCCGGGACTTCGTGCGGAAGTAGTCCTCGAGGTCCGGGTGGAAGTCGAGGTGGTCCTCGCTCAGGTTGGTGAACCCGGCGACGTCGAAGCGCACGCCGCCCACCCGGCCGTACGCGAGCGCGTGGCTGGACACCTCGAACACCGCGGCGGTGACGCCGCGCTCGCGCATCACTGCGAACAGCGCGTGCAGGTCGGTGGCCTCCGGCGTCGTACGTACGCTGGCGACCTCCTCGTCACCAACCCGGATCGCGACGGTGCCGACCAGCCCGGTGCGGTGCCCGGCCGCGCGCAGACCCCCCTCGACGAGGAACGCCGTCGTGGTCTTCCCGTTGGTGCCGGTGATCCCCAGCACGAGCAGGTCGCGGGACGGCTCGCCGTAAACCCACGCCGCCGCCGTACCGAGCACCGCGCGCGGCTCCGCCACGGCGAGCACGGGCACGCCCGCGGACGCCGCCCGCGGCGCCGCTTCGGGATCGGTGAGGATCGCGACGGCACCGGCCGCCACGGCCTGCGCGGCGAAGTCCGCGCCGTGCACGTTCGCGCCGGCGAGGGCGGCGTAGACGTCGCCGGGACGCACGGCCCGGGAGTCGTGGGTGATGCCCGTCACCTGCGCGTCCGGCTCGGGTTCCGGTACGCCAAGCAGCGTCGCGAGGCCGGAAAGCGGCCGCGCTGCGACGAAATCGGGACGAAGCGCCGATAGCACGGGCGCGACACTATCTCCTTCCGTGCGGGCCGTCGCAGTCGACTACTTGGTCCAGATGCGGATCTTCGGGCGGCCCGTAGTCGACGGCGGCACCCTCTCGTGCCGCAGCGCGAAGGACATGACCTGGTGGAACACCGGTGCGGCCACCTGCCCGCCGAAGTGTCCCTTCTTCGGGTCCTGCAGCACGACCTCCACGACGAGCTTCGGCCGTTCCGCGGGCGCCATGCCGACGAACGACGCCGTGTAGCCGCGGTAGCAGCCGCACTTCGGATCGACACGCTGCGCCGTACCCGTCTTGCCGGCGACCCGGTAGCCGCCGATGAGCGCCTCGGGTGCCGTGCCGTACTTGCTCGTGACGCCCTCCAGCATCTCGCGCATCTGCCGTGCGGTGCGCGCGCTGACCACCCGGTGCGACTGCGGCTTGCCGCCGGCGACGACGTTCGGCTGCACGCGGACACCGTCGTTCGCGATGGTCGAGTACACGCTCGCCATCTGCACGGCGTTCACCGACACGCCCTGCCCGAACGGGATCGTGTAGCGCTGGGTGCCCGACCAGGTGTCCGGCGCCGGCAGGATGCCGCGGCTCTCGCCGGGCAGGCCGACGCCGGTGCGCTCGCCGAAACCGAACTCGCGCATGCTGTCGTACAGCCGCTGCTTGCCGACCCGCTCCGACACCAGGTCGATGCCGATGTTGCTCGACTTCGCGAGCACGCCGCCGAGCGTCAGGTGCCAGATGCCGTGCCCGACGTCGTCGTGGAACGTCTTGTCGTACCGGTGCAGCGCGCCCGGGACGGTGAGGGCCGTGGTGGGCTCCATGCCCGTGTGCTCCAGCGCCGCCGCCGCGGTGATGACCTTGTTCGTGCTGCCGGGCTCGTACACGTCCTGCACGGCCGGGTTGCCGAGGCCGGCCGTACCCGCACTGGAGAGGTTCGACGGGTCGAAGCCGGGCGCGGTCGCGAGCGCGAGGAGCGAGCCGGTGGCCGGGTCCATCACGATGGCCGTACCGCTCTGCGCCTTCGTCGCCTTCACCTGCGCCTCGAGGGCACGCTGCGCCTCCCACTGGATCTCGCTGTCCAGCGTGAGCCGCACGGCCCGTCCCGGCACGGCCGCCCGGATCTGCTCGGCGGCCGACGGGATCACCTGTCCCTCGCTGCCGATCTGCACGACCTCCTTGCCGTCGCGGCCGCCGAGCACGCCGTTCTGCGCCAGTTCGAGACCGCCGAGGCCCTTGCCGTCCGCGCCGACGAAGCCGAGCGTGCTCGCCGCGAGCTCGCCGGACGGGTACACCCGCTTCGGGTCCGGGTCGGCGCCGAGCGTCGGGATGCCGAGCGCCTGCACCTGGTGCACCTGCAGCGGCGCGACCTGCTTGGCGAGGTACACGAACCGCTTGGTGGAGTCGAGCTTCGCCAGCAGGTCGGCCTCCGGCTGCCCGAGGATCGCGGCCAGCCGCTGCGCGGTCTCCTGCTTCGACAACACGCGTACGCCGCCTGCCGTCCTGCCCGCCACGGCGGGCACCTTCGTCGGGTCCACGTAGAGGTCCTGCGCGGCCACCGAGAGCGCCAGGGCAGTGCCGTTGCGGTCGGTGATCTCGCCGCGTTCGGCGTAGAGCACCTTGGTGCGGAGGCGCTGCTTCGTGGCCATCTGCGCGTACTGCGAGGCGTCCACGCCCTGCAGCTGCATCAGCCGGCCCGCGAACAGGGTCAGGATGAACACGACGACGAGCAGCCCCGCGTTCAGCCGCCGGACCGGCGAGCCGAGCCGGGCCAGCCGTACCAGCCGGCGAGACGCCCGGCCGCCGCGGCCCGACGGGCGCCGGTGGGGCGGGCCCGCCCTGCCGCGGACGACCCGCCCGCGT
>JAFMQP010000232.1 GCA_017354575.1 Acidothermales bacterium
TGGACGCCATACCCTGCGCCTGCGCGTCCAACCCGCACGCCGCGCACAACCGCAGCCACAGCGTCTCGCTCCCCACCGCGATCTGCACCGCGCCGTCCCGGCAGCGGAACAGCCCGTACGGGCAGATCGACGGGTGGTGGTTGCCCTGGGCCCGGCCGACGCGGCCGGCGACCGTCCACCCCGTGCCCTGGAACGCGTGCACGCCGACGATCGCCGCGAGCAGCGACGTCCGCACCACCTGCCCCTTGCCGGTACGCCCGCGTTCGTGCAACGCCGCCACCACGCCGTACGCGCCGTACATCCCCGCGAGCAGGTCGCCGATCGGCACGCCCACCCGCTGCACGTCCTCCGGCCCCGGCCCGGTCACCGACATCAGGCCGGCCTCGCCCTGCGCGATCTGGTCGTACCCGGCACGGCCGCCCTCCGGGCCGTCGTGACCGAACCCGCTGATGGACAGCACGACCAGTCCAGGGTTGAGCTCGTGCAGCCGCGCGACGGGGAAGCCGAGGCGGTCGAGCACACCGGGCCGGAAGTTCTCCAGCAGCACGTCGGCCCTCGCGACCAACCGCTCGAGCGTCGCCTTGCCCTCCGTGCTCTTCAGGTCGAGCGCGATGGACTCCTTGTTCCTGTTGCAGGACAGGAAGTACGTCGACACGGGCGCGGCGCCGTCGGCGTCCGGCGTCAAGAACGGCGGTCCCCAGCCGCGGGTGTCGTCGCCGACGCCGGGCGTCTCCACCTTGACGACCCGCGCGCCGAGGTCACCGAGCATCATCGCGGCGTGCGGGCCGGCCAGGGCCCGCGTGAGGTCGACGGCGACGATGCCGTCCAGCGGTCCGGGGTTCGTCATGCGCCCAACCCTACGAGCGCGCGGTGCCTCGCCGATGTCGGTGAGCGCGTCGACGGTGTCGACCTGCCAGCCGCGCCGGGCACCAGCTCGTCCATCGTCTCACGGTGCGGCCGCGCAGCCGGTCTCGAACACGCTGCACGCTCGTCCGGCTGCTGTCGCGGCGTGCCGTGGCTGCGTCACAGCCAGTCGACGGGCGGCGCGGGGACGCCGCCGGCGAGGGTCGCGTAGCCGGGGCCGCGGTCGAAGAACGGGCGGTTGGCGCCGCGCTCACCGCGAACGTGACGGCGCAGCTCGTCGGAGGCCGCGGCGTCCAGCACCGGCTCGTCGGGCGAGCCGGTGACGACGACGCCGTAGTCGCGCCCGGCGCCCTCGATCGACACCTTGCCCCAGCGCACGTCACGCAGCACGTCCTGGAACGGGCGGTCGAGCGGGTCGCCCCAGCCGCCGCCTCCCGTGGTGCGGATGCGGATCACCTCGCCCGCGGCCACCGGCTCGGCGTCGGCGAGCGCGTCGACGTGCCGCTCGTTCGGCCCGCCCGGGTCGATCGTCACCGAGAACGGCCGGCCGGCCTGGCCGCCGGCGACACCCCAGCAGGACAGGATCGACCGGTCGGCGATGGACATGAAGCGGGCGTCGCGCAGCATCCGGATGTGCTTCTCGTAGCCGAGGCCGCCGCGGTGCAGCCCCGGGCCGCCGGAGTCGACCGCGAGACCGAGCGACTCGACAACGAACGGGAACCGGCTCTCGGCGAACTCGACCGGGAGGTTGCGCGAGTCGGGCACGACGTGGATGGTGTCCTCGCCGTCGCCGTAGTAGCGGCCGCCCGAGCCGCCGCCCAGCACCTCGCGCATGAGGTACGGACGGCCGTCGGCGTCCGCACCGTAGACGCCGGTGTACCTGATCGTCTCCTGGTCGGCGGGCATCCGCCCGCCCACGGCCTTCGCGACCGCACCCGCGAGGACGCCGAGCATGCGGAGGATGACGAACGTGCGCGCGTTCGTGGGCGCGGGGAAGACCGGTGTGAGCAGCGTGCCCTTGTCGGGGAAGCGCATCTCGACGAGCGGCACGACCCCCTCGTTGACGTCCAGCTCGGCCATCCGCGCCGGGTCGTCGGCGAGGTTGCGCAGGATCGGCGCCAGCCACTTCTTCAGGAACACGCCGTCGGCATGGTCACCGCTGTGGTTGATCGGCCCCTTCGCCTGGGGAGCGGTACCGGTGAAGTCGACGACGAGGCGGTCGTCCGCCGTACGGGTCAAGGTGATGCGTTGGGTGTGCAGCCTCGGCGGGTCGACCCCGTCGTGCTCGGCGTAGTCCTCCCAGACGTACGTGCCCTCGGGGATCTTCGCCAGCACCTCGCGCCGGAACACCCGGGTGGTGTTGTCGAGCAGCGCGTCGAAGCACGCCTCGACAGTGGCGACGCCGTACCGGTCGAACAGCTCGCCCAGTCGCCGCGCGCCCATCAGGCACGCCGCGCACTCGGCGTCGAGGTCGGCGGCGAGGCTCTCCGGCATCCGCGAGTTGCGGGTCATGACGGTGAGCGCGGCGTCGTTGCGCACGCCCTCCGCCCACAGCCGGATCGGCGGCACCATCAGGCCTTCCTCGAACACCGTCGTCGTGTGCGACGGCATCGAGCCGGGTACCGAGCCGCCGATGTCGTCGTGGTGGCCGAACGCCTGCACGTACGCGACGACGGTATCCTCCACGAAGACCGGGACCGTGACGCAGAGGTCGGGCAGGTGGCCGATGCCGCCCTCGGACAGGTACACGTCGTTGTGGAAGAACACGTCGCCGGGGCGCATGGACTCGGGCGGGAAGTCGCGGACGACCGGGTGCACGAGCGCCGAGTACGAGCGGCCGGTGAGCTTGCGCAGGTGCCGGTCGTGGATGCCGGCGCGGAAGTCGTGCGCGTCCCGGATCATCGGCGACCGCGACGTGCGCTCGATCGCCGTCTCCACCTCACGTTCGACGCTGGCGAGGTAGCCCTCGACGATCTCCACCAGCACCGGGTCGGCGGCGGCCGCGGTCGCCTCGTCGGTGAGCCGGTACCCGTACGGATGCTGTTTCACCGCCGCCTCACCGCCGCCTCACCGCCGCCCCGATCGGGCCGGTCCGCCGCGGTCGACGCCGCGCGGCGGACGAGGGACAGGTTGGCGTGGGCGTCGACGGTGGCCGTGAATCCCGGGTGGACGGGGACCGTCGCGCCGAACTCCTCGACGACGGCCGGACCGGTGACGACGTCGCTCGCACTCAGGGCGTAGCGGTCGTACACCGCCGCCTCCCGCCATCCGTCGAAGAACACCGGCCTGGTACCGGTGCGGGCCTCGCCGCTGCCGGTGCGCGTGTGCCGCTCCCGCGGACGCGGGATCGGGCCGACGCCGGTGACCCGCAGGTTCACCCACTCCACCTGCTGCCGGTCGTCGCCGTCGAAGTCGTACCCGTACAACCGGCGGTGCTCGGCGTGGAACGCGGCCGCGACGGCGTCGAGCAGGGGCCGGTCGACCTCGCCGTCGGGGACGGCGACGCGCACCTCGAACGCCTGCCCGAAGTACCGCAGGTCGGCGCTGCGCGCGAACGCCCGTGAGGCGGGCGGAAACCCTTCTCTGGCAAGGGCTTCGCCCGCCTCGTGGCCCAACGCCGCGAACGCCGCCGCGATCGACGCCGGGTCGACGGCGTCGTGCCGGCGGACGTACGTGCGCACATGGTCGTTGCGGACGTCGACGGTGAGCAGGCCGTACGCCGACAGGTTGCCGGGGTCCGGCGGGACGACCACGCCGCGCAGGCCGAGCAGGTCGACGAGCCGGCACGCGGACAGCGACCCGGAACCGCCGAACGACACCAGCGTGAAGTCCCGCGCGTCGACGCCACGCTTGACGGTGACCCGGCGCAGCGCGTTGGCCTGGTTCCACGCCGACACCTCGAGGACGCCGGCGGCCGCCTCCTCCATGCCCCTGCCGAGCTTGCCCGCGAGCTCCGACAGTCCGGCGCGGGCCGCGTCGACGTCGAGTGGGATCTCGCCGCCGAGCAGGTGCGGCGGGATGCGGCCGAGCACGGCGTTCGCGTCGGTGACCGTGGGCTGCTCACCGCCTAGGGCGTAGCAGATCGGCCCCGGCACGGCGCCCGCGGACCGCGGGCCGACCTTCAGCGTGCCCTCCGCGCTCAGCCACGCGACCGAGCCGCCGCCCGCGCCGACGGTGACCACGTCGATCATCGGGATCTTGCTGGGGTACGTGCCCACCGTGCCCTCGGTCGTGAGCGCCGGATGCCCGTCGACGACGACCGCGACGTCGGTGGACGTGCCACCGCCGTCGAGGGTGAGCACGGACGTCACGCCCGCGCGCTCGGCGACCCGCGCGGCACCGAGCACCCCCGCCGCGGGACCGGACAGCACCGTGCTGACCGGCTGGTGGACGACCTCGGACGCGGACAGCACGCCGCCGTTGGACTTCATCACGTAGAACGCGGGATCGCCGTACGCGGCGAGCCGCGTGGCGATGGTGCCCACGTACCGGCGGATGTCCGGCTTCACCGCGGCGTCCACGAGCGTGGTGACGGCGCGCTCGTACTCGCGGTACTCGCGGAGCACGTCGCTGGAGATGCTGACGACGGCGTCCGGGTGCTCGCGGGCGAGGACCTCGCGCATCCGGCGTTCGTGCGACGGGTTCGCGTACGAGTGCAGCAGGCAGACGCCGACCGCGGTGATGCCCTGGTCACGGAACCAGCGCGCGGCGGCGACGGCGTCGTCCTCGTCGAACGGGCGGATCTCGCTGCCGTCCGCCGCGATCCGTCCACCGACGGTGCGCACGCGGTCGGCCGGCACGAGGCGCGGCGGCTTGACCCAGAAGTACGAGTTGCCGTAGCCGTCGGGCACCGCCTGACGGGCGATCTCGAGGATGTGCCTGAACCCCTCGGTGGTGACCAGGCCGAGGTTCTCGACGCGGCCCTCGAGCAGCTTGTTGGTGGCGACGGTGGTGCCGTGGCTGACCGCGGTGACGGCGTCGCGCCCGGCGCGCGTCCGGGCCAGCACCTTGTCGATGCCGGCGATGAAGCCGTCGGCGGGATCGGCCGGCGTGGACGGGGTCTTCGTCGTGACGACCTCGCCGGTGTCCTCGTCCACCGCGACGACGTCGGTGAACGTCCCGCCGGTGTCGATGCCGATCCGCAGTCGTGCCATGCGCGGCATCCTGCCGTATCGACGGGCCCGCGCGCAGCGGCGCTAGCGAAGTTGTGGACGGTGCCAGAGCCCGTCCATCAGCAGGTCGAGCAGCCGGCCGGCCTGGTCGCGCCGGCCGGACCGCGCGGTGGCGAGCCCGATTCCGGACAGGCCGGCGAGGATGTCGGCGGGATCGACGTCCGGCCGCACCGTACCGGCCGCGACGCCCGCGTCGAGCAGCGTGCCGATCGCCTCGGTGAGCAGTGCGTGGCTTCGCGCGAACGGGTTCCCGCCCGACGCGACGACGGCGCGCAGTGCGTCGGCCATGTGCCGCTTGGTCAGCAGGTAGTCGAGGAAGAGGTCCATCCACGCGCGGAGCGCGGCGTCCGGGGGCAGCGTCGCGAGCAGCTCGGGTGCGGCGGTGCAGAGCTTCTCCAGCTCGCTGCGGTACGCGGCCTCGACCAGCGCCTCCCGCGTCGGGAAGTGCCGGTACAGCGTGCCCGGCCCGACGCCCGCCTCCCTGGCGATGGCGTCCATGGTGACGTCGCCGCCGCGGGCGAACGCGGCCACGGCGACGGCGAGCAGCCGGTCGCGGTTGCGCCGGGCGTCGGCCCGCAGCGGCCGGGTCGCGGGCACGGGCGCCCACCTCCTCGCGCGATCGGACCGTACGGAACCGGAGGATTGTCCGGTTGCAGGCATGGTAACGCGCCGGGTGGATACGAGAAGATGCACGGATGACACAGGTACCCAACGTCCGGCTCGCGGACGGACACGACATGCCCCAGGTCGGTTTCGGCGTCTACAAGGTGCCGCAGGACGAGACGGTGGCGGCGGTGCGGACGGCGCTCGACGCGGGTTACCGCGGCGTCGACACCGCGGTGCTCTACCGCAACGAGGCCGAGGTCGGCCGTGCCGTGGCGGAGTCGGGGCTGCCGCGCGAGGAGCTGTTCGTCACGACGAAGCTGTGGAACGACCGGCACGGCTACGACAGCGCGCTCGCGGCGTTCGACGAGAGCCTCGGCCGGCTGGGCATGGACTACGTCGACCTGTACATGATCCACTGGCCGGTGGCGTCGCTCGACAGGTACGTCGAGACGTGGCGGGCGCTGCTGCGGCTGCGCGACGAGGGCCGGGCGCGGTCGGTCGGCGTCGCGAACTTCACCGAGGGCTACCTGCAGCGGCTGATCGACGAGACCGGAGTGACCCCGGTGGTGAACCAGGTCGAGCTGCATCCGTACCTCAACCAGCCCGAGCTGCGCGCGTACCACGAACGGCACGGCATCGTCACCGAGGCGTGGGCACCGCTCGCCCGCGGCGGGAAGCTGCTCGCCGACCCGGTGGTCACCGGCATCGCCGAGCGGCACGGGCGGATGCCGGCGCAGGTGGTGCTGCGCTGGCACCTCCAGCACGGCGACGTCGTGATCCCGAAGTCGGTGACGCCGGAACGTATCCGCGCCAACATCGAGCTGTTCGACTTCGCGCTCGACGACGACGAGATGGCCGCGCTGGACGGGCTCGACGTGGGCGAACGCACCGGCAACCACCCGGACAACGTCGGCCCCTGACGACGAGACGTGTCAGAAC
>JAFMQP010000035.1 GCA_017354575.1 Acidothermales bacterium
TCCCGAGGGCATCTTCGCCGCCGAGGCGGCGAGCCTCAGGTGGCTGCGTGCGGCAGGCGCCGTGCCCGTCCCCGAGGTGCTCGCGGACGGCGACGACGCCATCGTGCTCGAGTGGGTCGCGCCGGGTGCGCCGTCGCGTGCGGCGGCACGGCGGCTCGGCGCCGGGCTGGCCGCGCTGCACGCCGCGGGAGCGGACGGCTTCGGCGCATCCTGGCCCGCGTACCTCGGCTCGCTGCGGCTGCACAACGAACCCGCGCCGACGTTCGCGGAGTTCTACGCGCACCGACGACTGCTGCCGTGCCTGCGCCTCGCCGTCGACCGCGGTGGCGTCACCGCCGCGGACGCCCGCGCCGTCGAGCAGGTCGCCGACCGGTGCGCCGACCTGGTGGGGCCCGCCGAGCCACCCGCCCGGGTGCACGGCGACCTGTGGAGCGGCAACCTGCACTGGGCGGCCGACGGCACCTGCCGGCTCATCGACCCGGCGGCGTACGGCGGGCACCGGGAGACGGACCTCGCGATGCTGACCCTGTTCGGCGCGCCCCACCTCGACGACGTCCTCCGCGCGTACACGGACGCCGCCGCCGACCTCGGCCGCCCGCTGCCGGACAACTGGCGGACCCGGTTGCCGCTGCACCAGCTGCTGCCGCTGCTCGCGCACGCCGCGCTGTTCGGCGGCGGCTACGGCGTCGAGGCGGGCGAGGCCGCCCGTTCAGCGCTTCTGGTGGGCTGACACGGTTCCCGCGTGCGACCATTGGGCAATGCGCATCATCGCGAAGATCGTCGCCACGGCACTGGCGGTGTGGGTGGCCTGCCTGCTGCCCGGCATCGGCCTCGGCGGCGGGGGGATCGGAAAGCGCGCGCTGACACTCATCGTCGTCGCCGTCATCATCGGCATCATCAATGCCGTCATCAAGCCGATCATCAAGACGGTCGGCTGCCTGTTCTACGTACTCACGCTCGGCCTGATCACGTTCGTCGTCAACGGCCTGCTGCTCCTGCTCGCCGCGTGGGTGGCCGAGCAGCTGCACCTCGGCTTCCACGTCGACGGCTTCTGGTGGGCCGTGTTCGGCGCGATCATCATCAGCGTCGTGAGCTACATCCTGCACCTGATCATCCCGGACAAGATCGACAAGGGCGCCACGTCCTGATCGCCGCGCCGGCCTGTGGACAACAGCCGACGCGTGTCTTGGTATGCGTCTAACGTCTCTGCCGTCGGTATCTGACGGTGGAGGGGGACACCATGGCTTCGATCGGGGTGGACGTGCCCGGCCTCACTGCACTCGGTCACCGGGCGGCGGGGTACACGTCGGCGCCGGCGTCGGCGAAGCACCAGCTGGACTCGCCCGACGACGACGTGGCGGCGTTACGGGGTCACGGCGTGACCTCGGTGTCCGATCTGAGGCACGGTGCACGAGGTGTGGACCGGGCACCTCGCGACGTTCGGGCGGGGTCTGTCCGCCGTCGGGCACAACCTGGTCGACACGGCGACGATCGTCCGCAACGGTGACGACGACGGCGTCGACCTGTTGCGCCGATCAGCTGGGGCGACCCGCACCACTTCGGGGTCGGGCCGTGATCACGTTCGCGTCCCTTCGAGGCGTACAGCCGAGCGGCCTGGCCTCGGCCGAGCACGAGTACGGCAGGTCCGCGACTCTCCTCGGCAGCGATGCCGACCGCTACCGCGACCACGTGGTGCGGCCGCTCCGGTCGGGGCACGTCTGGCACGGGCGCGGTCAGGGCGATGCCGGTGTGGTGACACGGGTGCTCGCGCTCGCGTTCGACACCACCGCAGTCCGGATGCGTACCGTGGCGTCGCTGCTGACGACACTGCACACCGAGCTCTCGGCCGCGAAGACGGACCTGACCCGCGTGGTCGACGACGCCGAGGCCGCGGGGTACACAGTCGACGCAACCGGGAAGATCACCGACCCGGCCAGCTCGGGCGGCATGTTCCCCTGTCCGTCCACCGGCGGCGTCGACGTCGGTCAGGGGCACAGTGACGAGCACATCGCCCGCTGGCAGGCGGACCTGCAGATCGCGCTGACGCGGGCGCGTCGCGCGGACACGTCCTGCTCGACCGGCCTGGCCGCGGTGGTCGGTGCGGAGTTCGTCGTGTCCACGACGTCGGAACCCGGGCTGCTGAAACGGGCCGAGGACGCGAACGTCGCGGCGTACGGCGACTATGTCCGCGCCCCTGCTGCTGCCGCGCGTGCTTGCGACCGCACACCGCGATGACGTCGCGACCGACCGGCACACCGAGCACGGGCCGACCGACTTCTGGCGCGACTACCCGAAGGGACTCTGGGCGTCATCGTCCGGCGCCGTACCCGACCTGCTGCGGCTCGTCTGGCTGCTCGACCGGGCGCAGTTGGGCGACCACTACGCCTGGGCCGCCCTGGCCACGGTCCCTCCCGCCCTGTGGAAGCAACTCTCGACGGCGACGGGGTGGAAGTCCCTGCTCGCCGTCGACGACCTGGAGGCCGGCCGACCCGGCGCGTTCGCAGGAAAGAACACCCTCCTCGGCCACGGCCTGTTCCGCTCCATCGCCAAGAAGACCGCCGAGAACGCCACGCGCCGCATGGCCGAAGGGACGGCAGCGTCCGCCGGTCGGCTCACCGACAAGGAACTCGCCCGCAAGTCAGCCGAAATTGCCCAGCAAGCGTCCAGAAGAGCGAAGAATTTCGCGGGAACGCGGGTCGACTACGACCTGGGCTCTGTCGTCACCTGCGCGCCATGGCCCTCGGAAAGGCGTTTGTAGGGCCCGGATACCGGGTTTCGGACGACGGACGGTCTTGGATCAGCGCTGACGGCACCCGAATCTTCAGGCCACCGAAATTCAAGTACTCCGGCCTTGCCGCGGGCGATGTCCAAGCGAACTTCGAGATCCGCGATCCCTATGCTCGGAAGGGTGAGAGGATCCTGTCGAACGGCCACATGCTTGTCGAGGAGCCATGATCGTACCGGAGATTCACTCCATCGGCTCGGTCGATGTTGTCGGGCCCGTTGAGACCTGGCAGCCGAAGGATGCAGCGTTCTACGTCGACCTCGACACATATTCATCGGCCCTGCGGGCACGGAGGTAGAAGAGCGCTTCACCCTCTATGTATGCACGCCGGCGTGGCTCGAAGAGTCGATCGAGGACAGGGGACCACTGGACGGCCGCCACATGTTGATCGTCAAGGAGTTCGACTACCCGCGCATCCGCGCGTGGATCGAGTCCGTGGTGGAGGACAGCACCGGCGCGGATTGGGACGAGGTCGCCGCGAAACTCGGTCGCTACCTCGCCTGGGAGTTCGAGGAGGGAACATACGTCGTCGATCCAACCCCCTGCCCTCCTGACGACGAAAGCATCGACACGAGGATCAGCGGCGAGCCCGACGCATGAACCGGAGGCACCGGCGGCGGCGGGCAGCCGTCGCGGACATACCGGGCGGCGGCTAGCTCGAACCAGCGCATGTCAGCCTCCCGCCACCGACGGAAGGATGGTCACGTCGCTGCCCAGCGGCACGGGGGTGTCGAGCAGCTGCGCGTCGCGGACGTTGGTCTGGCCGACGTAGACGTTCACGTGCCGGCGCAGGACGCCGGTCTCGTCCTGGATGCGCCGGTGCAGCGCGGGCAGCTCGTCGCCCAGCCGGTCGAGGACGGTGCCGACGGTCGCCTCGTCCGGCACCGCCACCGTCACCTTCGACTCGCCGCCGGTGAACTGGCGCAGTGCGCCCGGTAGCACCACAAGGACGTCCATCACACGACCAGGGCCCGCACCGACTGCACGTCCGGAAGGTTGCGGGCGATGACCTGCCACGACTCGCCCTCGTCGTTGCTCGCGTACAGCTCGCCGGTGCGGCTGCCGAAGTACACGCCGGCGCGGTCCGCCGTGTCGACGCACATCGCGTCACGCAGCACCGAGGAGTAGAAACCCTCCTGCTGCAGTCCCTCCCCGAACGACTCCCAGCTCGCGCCGGCGTCGTCCGACCGGTACACGCGGCAGGCGCCGTCCGGCGGTATCCGCTCGGCGTCCGCCGTCAGCGGGAACAGGTAGACGGTGTCGGGCCGATGCGGGTGCACCACGACGGGGAACCCGAAGTTGCTCGGCAGGCCGTGCTCGATCTCCTGCCAGGAGCCACCGCCGTCGTCGGTGCGATAGACGCCGTGGTGGTTCTGCGCGAACATCCGGTCCGGCCGCGTCGGGTGCGCCGCCACCTTGTGCACGCACTGGCCGTACTCCGGGTACTTGTCCGGCATGAAGTACGCCGAGATGCCCTTGTTCGCCGGCGCCCAAGACGCGCCGCCGTCCTCGGTGCGGTAGACGCCTCCGGTCGACATGGCGACAGTCAACTTGCCGGTGTCGCTCGGGTGAGGCACGACGGTGTGGATCGCCTGGCCGCCGAACCCGGCCTCCCAGTTGGGCCGGTGCGGATGGTCCCACAGTGCCTCGACCAGCTCGAACGTCTCGCCGCCGTCGAGAGAGCGGAACAGCGCACTGGGCTGGGTACCGGCGTAGACGACATCGGGCTGGCTCGCCGGACCCGGCTGGATCTGCCAGATCCGGGTGAGGGCCGTCTCCGTCCGCTCGGGGAACCGCACCGGCGCGTGGTCCGGTTCGGTCCACGTCTTGCCCAGGTCATCGGAGTGGAAGATCGACGGGCCCCAGTGCTCGCTGTCCGCAGCCGCGAACAGCCGCGGCGTCACGGGCCGCGTGTCGACGCCGACGCCGTACACCGCGTTCATCGGGAACCGCAGCGGCTCGACGTCCCACCGCGTCCGAGCCTCGTCACTGCGGGCCAGGATCAGGCCCTTGCGCGTACCAACCAGCAACAGAACGTCAGTCATGCGCCGAGTATGCGCCCTACTCGCCGCGGCGCGCTTCTCCAATCTTGGCATCCTCCGCGAGCTCGGACGCTGCTTCCGGACGAAGCACGCGCAGCGCGTCGGCGGTGACCGCGGCGGGACTCTGGGCGATGTCGATCGTGACGCCGCGCTCGTCGGCGTCCAGCGGCTCGAGGTCGGCCAGCTGGCTGTCGAGCAGCGACGCCGGCATGTACTCGTGCCGGCGGAGCCGGACTCGCTGCTCCAGCAGCTGCCGCGACCCGTGCAGGTGCACGAAGAGCACCTCGTCCCGGCCGCCCCTCAGCGTCTCGCGGTACCGCCGCTTCAACGCCGAGCAGGTGACGACGCCGCCGCGTCGGTCCCGCACGTGCTCGGCGATCCACGCCGCGATCGCCTCCAGCCAGGGCGCACGGTCGGCGTCGTCCAGCGGTTGTCCGGCGCGCATCTTGGCGATCGCCGCGGGCGTGTGCAGGCTGTCGCCGTCGAGGAAGTCCCAGCCCAGCGACTGCGCCAGCCGGGCACCGATCGTCGACTTCCCGCAGCCGGACACGCCCATCACGACGGCGACGAGGGGCTCGGGGACGGTGGCCATCAGAGCACTCTCGCACACTCAGGTCAGCCTTGCCTTGCTAGCGCACGCCGTGCGTTCCTGCCTACCGTGTCTGCCGTGGCGACGGAGACGGGGCAGCAGGGCGAGTCCGGCGAGGACGTCCACGACGAGCCGCATCGTCAGGGGCTCAGCCAGCGGCTGAACTGGCTGCGCGCGGGCGTGCTCGGCGCGAACGACGGCATCGTGTCGACGGCGAGCATCGTCGTCGGCGTGGCGGGCGCGACGAGCAACGCCGGCACGATCCTCACCGCAGGCATCGCCGGGCTGTTCGCGGGCGCGATGTCGATGGCCGTCGGCGAGTACGTCTCGGTCAGCACGCAACGCGACACCGAACGTGCCGCGCTCGACCTGGAGCGGCGCGAACTGGCGGAAATGCCCGAGGAGGAGCTCGAGGAGCTCATCCAGATGTACGAGGAGAAGGGCCTGTCGCGCGAGCTGGCCGAGCGCGTGGCCGTCGAGCTCACCGAGAAGGACGCCCTCGCCGCCCACGCCGAGGTCGAGCTGGGCATCGACCCCGACGAGCTCACCAGTCCCTGGCACGCGGCGCTGGCGTCGTTCCTCGCCTTCACCGTAGGCGCGGTGCTTCCGCTGCTCGCCGTGTGGCTGGTCCCTTCGCCGGCCCGCATCCCCGTCACGTTCGCCGCGGTCGCCGTCGCGCTGGCCGTCACGGGCTCGACGAGTGCCCGTCTCGGCGGGGCGCCACGCGGGGGCGCCGTGTGGCGGAACGTACTCGGGGGCGCGATCGCCATGGCCGTGACGTACGGCATCGGCAACCTGGTGGGCACCGTCGGGCTGTAGGCGTCTTACGACGTCGGCTGGTGGGATACTCGCGCTCATGGGCGCATCGACCGATCTCCTGGCCGCCGCGCGCTCGATCGGCGACCGGACGATCGAGCTGCGCCGAACGCTGCACCGGCACCCGGAGATCGGGCTCGATCTGCCGAGGACCCAGCAGGTGGTGCTGGACGAGATCGCCGACCTCGGCCCGGACGTGCGTATGTCGGAGCGGACGTCAGCGATCGTCGCGGTGCTCTCCGGCGACCGTCCCGGACCGACGGTGATCCTGCGCGGCGACATGGACGCGCTGCCGCTCCGCGAGGACACCGGCCTGTCGTTCGCGTCCGAGGTGCCGGGGGCGATGCACGCGTGCGGTCACGACACCCACGTGGCGATGCTGGCCGGCGCCGCTCGGTTGCTGAGCGAGCGGCGGGACGCGCTGCGGGGCAAGGTGGCGTTCTTCTTCCAGCCCGGCGAGGAGGGCTCGGGTGGGGCGAAGATCGCGTTGGACGAGGGGCTGCTGGACTTTCCGGGCGAGGAGGTGGCGGCGGCGTACGCGCTGCACATCACCACGTCCGCGCCGGTAGGCGTGATCGCCGTGCGGCCCGGCCCTCAGTTCGCGAGTGCGGACACGTTCACCGTGACCGTGCACGGCCGTGGCGGTCACGCGTCGACGCCGGTGCTCGCGAACGACCCGCTGCCCGTGGCCTGCGAGATGGTGCTGGCGCTGCAGACCGTGATGACCAGGCGGTTCGAGGCGTTCGAGCCGGTGGTGCTGACGGTTTCGCACATCGACGCGGGGACGACCGACAACGTCATCCCTGCGGACGCGATGTTCGAGGGCACGATCCGGACGTTCTCGGCCGACGTACGGCGGTCGGTGCACGCCCACCTCGAGCGGGTGACGACGGGTGTAGCGGCAGCCCACGACATGACGGTGGACACCAAGGTCGCGCCTGGCTACCCGACCACGATGAACGACCCGTCGGCCACCGACCGGCTGCGTACCGTGGCGGCCGACGTCCTCGGCCCGGACAAGGTGCACCCCATGGACCACCCGACGATGGGTGCGGAGGACTTCTCGTACGTACTGCAGCGCTACCCCGGCGCGATCGCCTTCCTCGGCGCCTGCCCACCCGACGCCGACCCGACCACCGTCCCGTGGAACCACTCGAACCTGGTCGTCTTCGACGAGGACGCCCTCCCCGCCGGCGTCGCGATGTACGCCGGCCTGGCGCTGTCGGTGCTGGCCGGTGGTGGCTGACCCCCGGATCCGCCAGCCGACTTGTCATCCGCTCGCACGACTATTGCCCGCCTCATGCTGACAAGTCGGCACCCAAGTGCTCCCACTCGTCAAGTTGCTGCCACGCGGCTTCGCGGGCATAACCGACCCGGATCTGGAATTCGTCGCCGGCAAAGTCATCGAGAGCCCACTTGAGACATCGGCTGATGACGGCTACATCGTCCCCCGTGACCGTCAATGTAACCTCGGCCCCTGCACTCTGGTCCAGCCGTTGATCAAGGCTATCCCGCAGGGAGACGGCGTCATGGTAGGTGTATCCGATCGTTGACCGGAACCGCTTCTCCTCAAGGCTGCCCAATGCAACCTCGTGAATTACCCTACGTGCGAGTTTCAGCTCGTCGACCGCCAGCGACAGCATAGCCGTGTCGCGCGTAAGGCTGATTGTTTGCATGCGCCTACCTAGATCGATCAGATTTGATTCAGGGGCCAGTATATTGGTCCAGCTCGTCGAAGTACGCCCTCCCCGCGTGAGGGATGAAGATCGTACCCCCGTCGGCCGTGCTTTCGTCCACAGACACGAAGACGCCCTTGTACCAGAAAGCAGTGCGATCTTCGGCGAGACGCTTTACTTCACCCTTCTCGATCGTCTGCTCAATTACCTCGGCGAGCTCTCTCTTGCTGTGTATGCCGCGGAACTCTCCCCTGTCAGCAACGTGCTTCGGGTAGGCGTGTCCGTCCGCGATCTTCTGCGCAGCCTTGTGTGCTTCGATGTACTCATCGCTATTGGGTTTCTGGATCAGGTCCTCGCCGTAGTTCGGTTTCGCCTCCTGTTCTAGCTTCTTCGCTTGCTGGAGCAGATCGTTGAGCTTCTGCGGGGATCCATCGCTGGGCGCGCTACCGTCGCTGGCTTGGCTGATCTGCAACTGAGACAGGCCGACGCCAGCGTTGCGCACGAGGAGAATGCCTATTTCCGCGACGCCCGCGCCACCGGCGATGCCTACCGCGGCCTCAGGCGAAAGTGCGCCACCGGATTCCAGCACGAGCTCGGCACCACCGACACCCATATTTATGCCGAGAGCGATGAAGAACGCCCCGACTGCGGCCGATGTTGGTGCTCCCGGCGGTACTTGCACGGAATAGGCGGGCAGGCTCAACCCCTGAAAGAGATCGTCCTTCAGGTTGGGCAGATCCCTTGCGTCGTCACCGAGGCTCCTCAGCAGGCCAACGGCTTTCCGGGCGTCGTCCGCGGCTGCGGCGTTGTCGGAGCGCGCTTGCTGGAGGAGACCCGGCTTGTTGGTAAGTCCGGTGACGGGTGGTTCGTGGTTCGCGTCCAAGGTATGCGACGCGTGACTGTCCACCGCGGAGGCGAAGTCGAGGATCTTCTGCAGCTGCACCTGGCAGCGCGTCCGCCGGGACGAGTTCGGGTCGTGGGCGTCGACCACGGACCCGAACTCGGTGATCCGCATCCCGCCGTTCTCGACCTTCTTCTCGAGCGCGGTGAGGTACATCTGCGCGAGCGTCAGGCCGGCGAACGCGTACGTGTACGCCGCCGCGCCCGCTGCCGCCCGCAGCCGGGTGGTGTCGATCGCCAGACCGTTGACCTCCGCCACCGCCGCCGCATCGGGCTGACCGCCGCCGTGCCAACCGCGCCTGGCCTTCAGCGAGTCGACCACGCGCGTCTTGTACTGCGTGTGCTCGGCTGCCAGCTTCGTCGCCGCGGTCGACAGTGCCGTGCTCGCCCGGTTCAGCGACGCCGGACGCAGCTGCCGCAGCTCCTGGTACGACACGCTCACGGCACGACGCCACCGTCCACGCCGTACCAGTGCGGCTTGTTCGCGTACAGCCCGGTCGGCGCCTTGAACAGGTCGCTGCACTTGTCGTCGGTCGACGTGATGACCGCCACAGTCGCCAGCAACTGGTCACCCGTGCCCGTGAGGGCGCTCGCCACCGACGACACCGCGGACTCGATGGCCGACGTGTACCGGTGCGACGCGCCAGCGAGCGCGGTTCCGGCCAGGTGTGCACGGCCCGCGTCCTTCTCGGCGGCCGCCACCTTCTTCCTCGCCACCCCGACGTCGTGACCCGCACTCCGCGCCGCGTGGCCCCATCTCCGCACGGCGTGCGGATGGAACTCGATGTGCGCCACGGGTACCCCCTCCACCAGATCCGTCAGCCCAGACGATAGAGGCGATTCCGGATCGGCGTCGGCAGTTGTCCACAGGACCTCACACGCGCTACCCGACGGGGCGTCATCGGCAAGTCACAGGCCGGATGCGCATGTGGATGGCGACGCTTACACTGGCCGCGGAACTCCGCAAACCCGACACGCCTTCTTCGGGGGATGTGTGCGCAAGAAGAAACAACCCCAGGTCGACCCGTTCGCCGGGTACCAGGGGCCGCGAACGGGGAACGTGGCGCCGCCGTGGGCCGCGCCACCCCGCGACGCGCGCGAGCAGTCCCCGGACGGCGGCCGCCGTCCCGGCGACGCAGCGGGCAGCCGCTCCCCCGCGACCGAGACCATGGCCCGGCCTCTACCGACCGGCCGCCCAGCGCAGTCCGCACCCGCCGGACCAGGCCCACGGCCTGCGGCGACACCGCCACCAGCCCTGACGGAGCCCACGCCCGCTCATGGGCGTAACGGAACGAAACCGGACAAAGGTCGGAAGCCGAAGCGCCGTGAGCGGAAGGCCGACCTGCTCAACGGGTCCGTCGCCATCAGCACCCACCGCTCCGACCTCGGCGCTCGCGCGGCGCGTGCCGGTCTCTGGGGCATCCTGGTCCTGGTCGTCGTCTGCGTGCTCGGTCTCGTCCTGCACGAGGGCCGTACCGGCGTTCCGCAGACCACGAACTCCGCGGCCCCGTCCGGATCCGGGGCGGGTGGCTTCGCCGCCGTCTTCATGCAGCACTGGCTGCCGGCGGGATCGGGCACCGAGACCGACCTGCAGCCGTACATGGCGGACGTTCCTTCACTCGACAACAAGCCGAACTCGCGGTACGCGGCACAGCCCCCGATCGTGCTGTCGTCCACACAGGTCAGCGCCGGCTACTGGAGCGTGCTTCTCGCGGTCAACGAGGTCGCGAAGGACCGCACGGGCAAGCTCAAGCCGGCCGGGACGCACTGGTACCGCGTCTCGGTGGCCCAGGACGGTTCCACCGGGTCGACGCCGGGCAGCAACGACTCCACGGTCTTCCAGGTGACGTCCGCTCCGTACGAGGTGCCTGCGCCGGTGGCCGGCAGCGGCCTCACCAACAGCGCCTACAGCGACCTCACCGTCCCCGTCTCCGGCCCGATCGGGGACACCGCACAGCACTTCCTCGACGCCTACATCACCGGCAACGGCGAACTCGATCGGTACACCAGCCCGGGCGTCACCATCGCTCCCGTGACGCCGCCGAGCGCGAGCAAGGTCGCCGTCCAGACGATCGCGGCGATCCCCGTGGCCAACGACGCGCAGGACGCCGACGCCGTGCCGAAGGACGGGGTAACGGTGCACGTACTCGTCCAGACGACGGTGACGGGCTCCGGCGGCTCGGACATCCCGATGGACTATCCACTCACCCTACGGTCGCGCGCCGGACGCTGGGAGGTCCTGTCGCTCGACACCGCACCGGTCACCCAGCGCGCATCCGGTGCGGCGAGCCCACAACCCTCCGACAGCTCAGAACCGAGCGGGTCGCAGTCGGCGACACCCTGACCCGCCCGTCATAAGGAGACAACGTGCTACCCCAGTTCCTCGACATGACCGCGTACGCCGGCATTCTCGACTGGTTGAACAGCAAGATCCATGACGCTACCGTCACCATCAAGGCGCTCGTCACGCTCGCCTGCATCGGCGGTCTCATCTACCTCGTCGTCAAGGCACGCTTCCAGGTCAAGGCCGTCATCGTCGGCCTGTGCGTCGCCGGTCTCGTGTTCTGGGCCATCGGCCTGGACGGCTACAAGTCGCTCGCCGCGCTGTTCGCGCCGGAGTTCAAGGGCTGAGCAGCGGCCATGGCGGACGAGCAGAAGAACACCGAGCAGACCTTCGAGGTCTGCCGGTCGTACACGTTCGCCCGCCGCTACCCGAAGCTGATCGGCCGGATCCGCTCCGGCATCGGCAACGACCGCGGCTGGACCATCCCCGGCGGCCCCTACTCGCCGTTGCAGATCGGCACGTTCGTCGTGACGTTCGTCGTCCTGGTCTGGACGCGGGCGATCTGGGCGCATTTCGGGCCGGTCAACATCGCGCTCTACATCGGCATACCGATCGGGTTGGCGTTCGTCGTCCGGCATCTGCAGATCGAGAACCGCCCGCCGTACCGCTACGTGATCGGACTGGCGAAGTACCTCACGTTCACCAACCGCGGCATCCGCAACGGCCGTCGCGTGCAGGAGCCGAAGCCTCACACCGTCCGGATGCGCACGCTCGTGCGTGTCGAGCATCCGGACCTCTACGCAGCCGCCCTCGACAGTCGGGAGGCATGACCCCGTGGCCTACCAGACATTCCCCGCCTACGACATCGTCGACAACCTGGTCGTCACCAGGCACGGTACGGTGTGGGCGATCTGGCGGCTCAAGGGCGTCCCGTACATGCGGGCCGGCCTCAACGGCAAGAAGCAGATGCGGCTGGCGATCAAGCACCTCTGCTCCGCGCTGCCCGAGGAGTCCCTGCTGCTGACGCTCTGGGCGCGCGTCGACCCGCTGACCGTCGTCGGGCAGACGCTGGACGGCGTCGACACCGACAACCCCATGGTGCAGGAGCTCGCCGCCGCCCACCTCGAGGTGCTCGGCGACGACGAGATCCGTAAGCCGACGCACTGGGTGGCCGTCCCGCTGCCACACCTCGACGCGCGCAACCGGTTCGGCTCGTACCGGCGGGCGGCGCAGGTCTCGTTCGCGGAGTCGTTCGGCCTGCCGTGGACGAAGCTGCCGGACGACGAGGTGTCGCTGCGGCTCACGCAGGCGCAGCGGATGGCGAGCCAGTTCCCCAGCTCGCTCGGGCACCGTCCCGCGACGCCGGCGGAGATCCTGTGGATCTACGCGCACCAGCACCTGCGCGGCACGTCGGAGGAGCCGCCGCTGCCCGCCGCCGAGGACTACGGCCAGCTGCTGCGTTCGGGGCTCAGCCTCGCCGAGTTCCGCGACGCGATCTTCTTCGAGGGCGGCGCCAAGGACGACCGGCTCGAGTCGATGCGGCGTCCGCTGATCCGGCGTTACCTGCGCATCGACGCGCACGAGCAGAGCTACCAGTCCAACCTGGTGATCGCCGACATGCCGCGGCACTTCACGTTCCCCGGCACCGAGTGGTTCACCTGGCCGTACAACCTGCTCACCAGCCTCGACGACACCGACCCGTTCTGCTGTGACGTCGCGGTGCGGCTGCGTTCGGTGCGCAACGAGGACGCGCAGAAGAAGGCACGTCGGCAACGCCGGGAGCTCATCGGGCAGTACGAGGAGTTCGACGGCGACATCGCGGGTGCGCCGCCTGAGCTCGGGGACGCGTCGGCGGCACTCGACCAGGAGAGCGCCGAGCTCGCGGTCAACAAGCTCGACCCCGAGCTGCAGCCGACGATCATCCTGACGGTCTGGGGCGACTCCGTCGACAAGGTCGAGCACCGCGCCGACCGGATCGAGGCGCTGTACCGGCCCAACCAGTTCCCGGTGCCGCGGCCGACCGGCGAGCAGGAGGACATGTTCTGGGCGGGCGTGCCCGGATCGCCACGTCCGCGGGTCTGCGACGACTACAAGCAGTTCCTGCTGCCGAGCGGATTCGCGGCGGGCATGCCGTTCGTCGACGTCGACCTCGGCGACCCGACGGGTTTCATCCTCGGCTATCTCACCGAGGTAGGCGTCACGTACCCGGTGATGCTCGACCTCGAGGCGACGCTGCGCGAACAGCGGGCGGCGTCGATGGCGTTCACCGGCGAGCTGGGCTCGGGCAAGTCCGTGGCCATGAAGACGGTGACCTATTACATCCTCTCCCGCGGCGGCCGCGGAATCACGATCGACCGGACGCCGATGGGCGAGTGGGCGAAGTTCGCCAAGGCGATGCGGCAGTGGGCGCACCAGCGCGGCTACCCGTTGAGCGTCAACGTCATCACGGTGTCGGGGGACATCGCGTTCTCGTTCGACCCGCTGCGCATGCTCCCGCGGCACGACGAGGACGAGGAGGGCAACGCGTTCGACCTCGGCCGGCAGATCGCAGAGGGCACGCTGTCGATCCTGCTCGGCTACGACGCGACCAGCCCGCACGCGTCGATGGTGTCGGAGGTGCTCGACCGCATCGCCCCGCGCCCGGATCGCAGCATGACGATGTTGATCCGCGAGATGGAGTCGTTGGCGTACGCGTCGGCGAGCCGGGGCAAGCCGGTGACGCCACGACCGTCGAGCGACGGCGACGAGCCCGACGTGCTCAAGGCGCTGGCGGACGACGACGCTGCGATCGCGTGGGAGATCAGGCGTCAGCTGCGCGCGATCGCCCGCCGGCCGACATCCCGCGCACTGTTCGACGAGTCGCTGCCGGTCGTGCGGCTGGACGAGGCGGACTTCACCGTCCTGCACACCCCGAACCTGCCGCTGCCGCCGAAGGAGGTCGTCAACAACCCGAGCGCGAAGCTGAGCTTCGAGCAGATCCACGCGCAGGCACTGGTGTACGTGGCGACGGCGGCGTGCCGGTATGTGGCGTTCCGCGACAACCGGATGACCGTGGTGCCGCTGGACGAGTGCTGGTTCCTCAACAACAACCACGAGGGCCAGCAGCTGCGCTACGAGATCATCAGGGACGGCCGCAAGCACCGCTCGGCCGTCCTGCTCGGCTCGCACGACGCGGACGACTTCGGCGACGAGGCTACGCGCGGCCTGCTGAAGTACCGGTTCGCGTTCCGCCAGGGCGACGAGAACCTCGCCAAACGCAACGCCGCGTTCGTCGGCCTGGACACGTCCGACCCCGGGACCCTGGAACTCGTCAACGACCCCGAACTGCCGTCCGGCCGCTGCGTCCTCTTCGATCGGCACGGCAACAAGGGCGTCCTGCACATCGCCATGCCCCCACTCCAGGACGTCCGCGACGGCATGCTCACCCACACCGGCGTCGAACCCACCCCCGCCCTGCCGCAACCGATTGCCGAGCAGCACGTTGGCGAGCCCTGAGCTCGCCGCGCGCTCTTGTCTGCCAGCGTTTCAGGAGCGAGGCGTACAGCTCGCGCAGCCTTCGTCGAACCCTAGCGTCACTAGTAACGGCAAAGTGTCGCTTCGTGTGTGGCCTGGTAGACGCGCCAGCCGGCCGGCATCCCGAAGAGCTTCCAGACAGGTAAGCCATCCGTACAGCGCAAGCGCAGGTGTACCGCTCTCTGGAAGGAAGGCGCAACGGCGGACCACATGCGTGGCCCAGGCGTGTCGCGAAGTGATGAGCGCTGGGCGCCAAGCTCCGCGGCCGATCGTTGACTTGGGCGGCCGTACTCGGTGGCATCGCCGTCGTCCGCCCCTTCGAAATCGGTGGGCGGTTGCTTGCTCTGCTCGGGGTCGCGAACTGGCCATGGGTACGGCCTGTTGGCTGTCCGATTTGCCGGTATTGAGCATCGCGACGACCGCGCTCGCTCGGTCCACACTCGGCTGCCCCGAGCGCCACGGATGGTCGGTGGATTACGATGCATACGGGTTACAGGGGATACGGACAGGTTGACAGAAGGATTGATGTGCCGGCGACGCCTGAAGATCACGATCCCTCGCCTGCTGTGGATGAACCACAGGACCCCTTTGCGGCAGCAAGGCGTTACGAACGAAGCGGCGGCGGTCAACCTCGGCAGGACGCTTCTCGCGTGCCTACAGGAAGTGTTGGACCCGTCGGCGCACGGCAAGACCCGGAGATCTCGGCAGCGGCGCCTCAGTCCAACACGCCGATGATCTTGGGGGTCCTCGGTATCGTTGGATGGTTCCTGTGCGGTATCGGTGCGATTGGCTCCGTGATCGTCGGTGTAATCGGCCAGCGGAAGGCCCGTGAGCTAGGGCAATCTGAGCTCCTGCCAAAGGTCGCGTGGATCGGAGGCCTCGCGGTAATCGTCCTGGATATCATCGTGGGCTTCTTCATCGGGCCGACGTATGGAGGCTAGCGTCTCAGCCTCGGCACCTACATCTCGTGCCCTTGACCTCACTCACTGGATGCGTGTGCCCGCCAGGGCCTTACACTAGCCGCGGACCTCTGCAACTCAGACACGCCGAGTCGGGGGGTTGTGTGCGAAGACCGAAACGACGTCGCGCGATCCCAGGATCGGGCAGTCCTGGCCGGGTTTGGGCGGCTTTGCTCGTATGTACGGCCTTGATTACGTTGGTTGTCGGTTCGGTATCCTTTAACGCAAGGTCAGCACACGCAGCGCCACGACCGTCGACATCGCCACAGCGGGCAGAAAAGTCCGAGATCGTCCAGAGGGACGCGCACGCGGCGACAGCAACCTTGAGTCGAGCGGCACCGCCAGTCTCCAATGGCAAGGACCCACCCGACTACTTCAGTGAGTTGACAGGCCAACACGCCTGCTCTATGCGGCCGCATGCCTATGCACCGAGCAGCCGGGCGGACGCTGGTTCGGCCGCGGGACACTGCATTCCGGTGTCGTCGTTCATTGCAATGTTCCAGCCGGTTTCGACTTCGGCTGGATTGGGATGGCAGTGCTTCGTCCCCGGATTCCAGAAGAGCTGTCTTGAAGGCAGTAAGAACGCTACACAGGACAGCGCCATGGAGCAGGCGTTGGGGACGCAGTACGGGTTCGTGTGGGGGCTGTACCAGCTTGTCGTGAACCTGGCGGCGTGGTTTACGACGTGGGGGATCTCGTTCCAGCCGTTGGCGAAGATCAGTGGGCTGGCGCAGGACCTGCAGAACACG
>JAFMQP010000233.1 GCA_017354575.1 Acidothermales bacterium
ACGGCGCCACCGGTGCCGACCGCGACCGCGTGCCTCGCCGGCGCGGACCGGGCTGTCGCCGCGGTCGGGTACGCGATCATGAGCAGCGCCACGGCGAGCGCGGCGGCGAGAAGTCGTCGCATGAACGGCCTCCTTCGTGAGGGTGCCTGCCCGTTCTACTCCACCCCGCCGACAACTCGACAGGACTCGTACGCGCCGTATCCGGCGCAGGTCCGGACGGGCCGTCGGTAGGCTCGCGTCGTGCGTACTCCCGAGGGATTCCCGGTCGTCGGCATGGTCGGCGCGGGGCAGCTCGCCCGGATGACCCACGCCGCCGCCATCCCGCTCGGCATCGGCTTCCGCGTGCTCGCGGCCGACCCGACGGACGGTGCCGCGCTCGTCTGCGGCGACGTCCAGGTCGGACAGCACACCTCGCTCGACGACCTGCGGTCGTTCGCGGCGGGCTGCGACGTCGTCACCTTCGACCACGAGCACGTGCCGGGCGAGCACCTGCGCGCACTCGCCGCCGAGGGACACGCCGTCGGCCCGGGCGCCGACGCGCTGCGCCACACGCAGGACAAGCTCGCGATGCGGGAACGGCTGTCGGCGCTCGACGTGCCGTGTCCCGCGTACGCCGCCGCGGAGCCGTCGACGGCGGTGAAGCAGGTGCGCGCGTTCGCCGACGAGCACGGCTGGCCGGTCGTCGCCAAGGCGGTGAGCGGCGGCTACGACGGCAAGGGCGTGTGGATGCTCGACGGACCGGACGCGCTCGGCGGCCTGCCGCCGGTGCCGCTGCTGCTGGAGGAGCACGTCGGTTTCCGCCGCGAGCTCGCCGCGCTGGTCGCACGTTCCCCGCACGGACAGGCGGCCGCGTACCCGATCGTGGAGACCGTGCAGCGCGACGGCATCTGCGTCGAGGTGCTCGCGCCCGCGCCGGACCTCGACGAGGACCACGCACTCGAGGCGCAGCGGCTCGCGTTGCGCGTGGCCGGCGAGCTCGGCGTCGTCGGCCTGCTCGCGGTGGAGCTGTTCGAGACCGACGACGGCGTCGTCGTCAACGAGCTGGCGATGCGGCCGCACAACTCCGGACACTGGACCATCGAGGGCGCGCGTACGTCGCAGTTCGAGCAGCACCTGCGGGCGGTGCTCGACCTGCCGCTCGGCTCGCCCGCACCGGTCGCGCCGGTGACGGTGATGGCGAACCTGCTCGGTGGTCGGGACGCGAACGTCTACGACCGGTACGTGCACGTGATGGCGAAGGACCCCGCCGTGAAGGTGCACCTGTACGGCAAGCAGGTGCGGCCCGGCCGCAAGATCGGCCACGTCACCGCCATCGGCGACGACCCGGCCGAGGTGCGCGAGCGGGCGCGGGACGCCTGCGACTACCTGCGAGGTGACTCATGACCGCACCGGTCGTCGGCGTCGTGATGGGCTCGGACTCCGACTGGAAGGTGATGAGCGCCGTCGGCGACGCGCTGGCCGAGTTCGACGTGCCGTACGAGGTCGACGTCGTCTCCGCGCACCGGATGCCGCGCGCGATGATCGCCTACGGCGAGTGCGCGGCGGACCGTGGGCTGCGGTGCGTCGTCGCGGGCGCGGGCGGAGCGGCGCACCTGCCCGGCATGCTCGCGTCCGTCACGCCGCTGCCGGTCATCGGGGTGCCGGTGCCGCTGGCCCACCTCGACGGCATGGACTCCCTGCTGTCCATCGTGCAGATGCCCGCCGGCGTCCCCGTCGCGACCGTCTCGGTCGGCGGCGCGCGCAACGCGGGGCTACTCGCGGTGCGCATCCTCGCCGCGTCCGACGAGACGCTGCGTACACGCATGGCGAGGTTCCAGGACGACCTCAGAGCGCAGGCCGAGGCGAAGGGCGAACGCCTCCGCGCACGGCTCTCCGACCCGGCGTCGTGACGTCCCGACGCGGCCCTTTCACGCCGTGACAACGGTGTGACGGACACGCTCGGACCGTTTCGGGTCCGCTCAGGTTCGCGTGTTAACTTCGAGCCGCCCGGGGACCTTTACGGCGACTCGTACCCGTTGGGAGATTTGGTGGAACGAGCACTCACCTTGCGCGATCTGTTGATCGCCGTCGCCGCGGTCGCGGCCGGCGTGGGCGCAGGAGTGACATTGCGACTGCTGCTGCGCAGGCTGCCCTGGAGCTCGCGGTGGTTCGGGCACGGTATGCACGGTCTGGTCACGGCCGCGGTGGGCAACCTCGCGATCTGGCTGCTGCTGATCGCCGGGCTCAGCGCGGCGACGGCGGAGCTGCCGCTCACCGCGCTCGTCCGCCGGCGCGTCACGGAGGTGCTGGTCGCGGCGCTCATCCTGGCGGTGACCGTCGGGTTGATGCGGGTGGCCGCCGGGCTCGTCCAGTCGATGACGATGTCCCGCTCGGGCATGGCGAACTCGGCGACGATCTTCGCCAACATCGCCCGGGTCGCGGTGCTCGGCGTCGGGGTCCTCGTGCTGTTGCAGACGCTGGGGATCTCGATCGCACCGCTGCTCACCGCCCTCGGCGTCGGCGGCCTCGCGGTCGCCCTGGCGCTGCAGGACACGCTGGCGAACCTGTTCGCGGGCGTGCACCTGCTCGCCTCGCGGAAGGTCAGGCTCGGCGACTACATCCAGCTCGGCACGGGTGAGGAGGGCTACGTCGTCGACATCAACTGGCGCAACACCGTGGTGCACCAGCTGCCGGACAACGACCTGATCGTGCCCAACGCCCTGCTCGCGAGCGCCACCGTCACGAACACACACCGCCCGACCCGGCAGGTCTCGGTGCCCGTCCAGCTCGAGGTCGGCTACGACAGCGACCTGGGGTACGTCGAGCGGGTGACGGTCGACGTCGGCAGGAACGTGATGCACGAGGTCGCCGGCGGCGTCCCCGACCACGAACCGACGGTGCGCTTCCACACGTTCGGCGAGTTCGGCGTCGGCTTCTCGGCGTCGCTTCGTGCGGACGAGTTCGCCGACCAGTACCTCGTCAAGCACGAGTTCATCAAGCGGCTGCACCGCAGGTACCGGGACGAGGGCATCACGATCCCGGTGCCGAGCGCGATGCCGGACCGCGAGCAGCGCACCGCCGCCTGAGCCGCCACCCGGGTCGCCGCGCGGCGGTTTGCGGTCGTCGTGGTGGCGTGCCTACGCTCGCCGCGTGCTCGACCCGGACGCCTCCCCGCTCGCCGGGTCGGCCGGGTGCGCGGCGGTGTTCGAGCCGGGTGACCCGCCCCGGACCGGCACGCTCGCGTTCTACGCACGCGACGGCGCGTGGCCGCCGTCGCCCTCCGGCCGGCTGGAGGTCGTCGTGCTCCGCGACGGCGAGCCGGCCGTGGTGTCGGTGCCCGTCGCCAGGGTCCCGATCCGTGCGGCGCTCCCGGACCTCCGCAGGGAGCCGCGCGACGGGGAGGCGGTCATGGACGGGTTCTGGCACGCGGCCACGCGGTTCGCGCTGCGGCTGGTCGCCCAGGGCCGGCTGCTGCCCGGCGTGAGCGAGCGCGGCCACGACGCCTGGCGGGTCGGCCCGCTCGAGCCGGCCGACGTCGAGCACGTGCGCGCGCTCGCCGCCGCCATGCCTGCGCGGGCACGCGCGGTACCGCTGCCCGACCGTTCGCCGCCGGAGCTGCCGGACGCCGAGACGCTCGTCCGCCGGTTCCTCGACGCCGTCGCCGACGCCTTCGTGCGGACCCCGGCCGCGGGCCTGGTCGCCGGCGGCCGCGGCGCCTACGCCGACCCGGAGCCGCAGCACGTCCCCGAGCTGCGGCCGTGGGCCGACGAGGTCGCGGCCGGCGTCGACACCGGCGTACGCGTGTCGCTGCGCCTCGAGATGCGGGACGCCGGTGACGCGTTCCTGCTGGTGCCGCAGGCGCACAGCCTCGCCGACCCGACCATGGTCACCGACGTCGCGAGCCTGTGGGACGGCGGCGGCGCCGGCTTCGGGCCGCGCGCCACCATCGACGCGATGCTCGCCCTCCGCCGCGCGGCGCGCATCTGGCGTCCGCTCGAACGGTTGCTCGCGAGCGCGGTACCCGACGCGCTGACGCTCGGCGACGACGAGGTGTGGGATCTGCTCGCCGACGGCGCGCCACGCCTCGCCGCCGCCGGCGTCGAGGTGCACTGGCCGAGGGACCTGGCCCGCGAGCTCACGGCGAAGGCGGTCGTCGGCCGCGCTGAGGCGCCGCCGTCCGACGTGCGCGCGTTCCTCGGCGGCGACGAGCTGCTGTCGTTCGACTGGCAGCTCGCCCTCGGCGGCGCGCCGCTCTCCGAGGCGGAGATGGACGCGCTCGCCGAGTCGCACCGCCCGGTGGTGCGGCTGCGCGACCAGTGGGTGCTCGTCGATCCCGAGCTGGTCAGGAAGGCACGGGAGCGGCGGCTCAAGCCGCTGACACCGGTCGACGCGCTCGGCGCCGCCCTCACCGGAGTCCTGGAGGTCGGCGGCGAACGCGTCGAGGTCGCGCCCACCGACTGGCTCGGGACGCTGCGCGAGCGCATCGCCGACCCCGACGGCGGGCGCGAGCCCGTCGAGCAGCCACCGGCGCTGGCGGCGACGTTGCGCGACTACCAGCTCCGCGGCCTGCGCTGGCTCGCGCGGATGACCTCGCTCGGTCTCGGCGGCTGCCTCGCCGACGACATGGGCCTCGGCAAGACGATCACGCTGATCTCGTTGCACCTGCACCGGCACGCCCACGACACCGCCGGGCCGACGCTCGTCGTCTGCCCCGCGTCGCTGCTGGGCAACTGGCAACGCGAGATCGAACGGTTCGCGCCCGGCATGCCCGTGCACCGGTTCCACGGCAGCACGCGCACGCTCGACGAGGGCATCGAGGGGTTCGTGCTGACGACGTACGGCACGATGCGCCGCGACCCGGAGCGGCTCGGCGAGGTGAGGTGGGGGCTGCTCGTCGCGGACGAGGCCCAGCACGTGAAGAACCCGCTGTCCGGGACGGCGAAGGCGCTGCGCGCGATCGGGTCCGACGCGCGCGTCGCGCTCACCGGCACACCCGTGGAGAACAACCTGTCCGAGCTGTGGGCGATCCTCGACTGGACCACGCCCGGCCTGCTCGGCACGCTCACCGCGTTCCGGTCCGGTTGGGCGACGCCGATCGAGGTCGACAAGGACGAGGAGCGGGCGGACCGCCTCGCGCGGCTGGTGCGGCCGTTCGTGCTACGCCGCCGCAAGTCCGACCCGGGCATCGCGCCGGAGCTGCCGCCGAAGACCGAGACCGACCAGGCCGTCTCGCTGACCCGGGAGCAGGCGGGCCTGTACGAGGCGCTGGTCCGCGAGGTGCTCGCCGAGCTGAAGCACGCCGACGGCATGGAGCGGCGCGGCCTCGTGATGAAGCTGCTCACCGGCCTCAAGCAGATCTGCAACCACCCCGCGCAGTACCTCAACGAGACCCGGCCGCGCCTCGCCGGCCGGTCGGGCAAGCTCGAGCTGCTCGACGAGCTGGTCGGCACGGTCACCGCGGAGGACGGCGCCGTGCTCGTCTTCACCCAGTACGTCGCGATGGCGCGGCTGCTCGAACGCCACCTCGCCGACCGCGGCGTCCCCACCCAGCTGCTGCACGGCGGCACGCCGGTGAAGCGGCGCGAGGAGATGGTGCAGAGGTTCCAGGACGGTGAGGCGCCGGTGTTCCTGCTGTCGCTGAAGGCGGCCGGCGTCGGGCTCAACCTCACCCGCGCCGACCACGTCGTGCACTACGACAGGTGGTGGAACCCGGCAGTCGAGGAACAGGCCACCGACCGTGCGTACCGGATCGGGCAGACGCGCCCGGTGCAGGTGCACCGCATGGTCACCGAGGGCACGGTCGAGGACCGCATCGCGCGCATGCTCGACACCAAGCGCGAGCTTGCCGACGCCGTGCTCGGTTCCGGCGAGGCGGCGCTCACCGAGCTGACCGACGACGAGCTCGCCGATCTCGTCCTGCTGCGAGGCTCCCGTGACTGACCAGGCTCGCACGTTCCCCGCGTTCCCGCGGACGCAGCGCGGCGCGCGGTTCGCGCGCTCCTGGTGGGGCAACGCCTGGGTCAAGGCGATGGAGGACACCTCGCTCGACAAGGGCCGGCTCTCCCGCGGCCGCACCTATGCCCGTACCGGTCACGTCGACGCCATCACCGTCAGCGCCGGGCTGCTGACCGCCTCCGTGCACGGCAGCGACGTCGAGCCGTACGAGACGCGCGTGTCCGTCGAGCCGCTGACCGACGCGGAGTGGGACCGCTTCCTCGGCCAGGTCGCCGCACGGGCCGGGCACATCGCCGCGCTGCTCGACAAGGACATGCCGCACGACCTCGTCGACGCGGCCGCGGACGCGGGCGTGCACCTGCTCCCGTCGGTCGGCGACCTCGACCCCGAGTGCAGCTGCCTCGACTGGGGTTACCCGTGCAAGCATGCCGCGGCTCTCTGCTACCAGGCGTCCTGGCTGCTCGACGCCGACCCGTTCGTGCTGTTGCTGCTGCGCGGCCGTGGCGAGCGTGCGCTCCTCGACGAGTTGCAGCGCCGGAACGCCGGTCTGGCCAACGCGTCCGCCGACACCGAGCCGGCCCGCCCGGTGGGTGAGCCGGCCGCGGCGGCGTACG
>JAFMQP010000036.1 GCA_017354575.1 Acidothermales bacterium
GGAGTCGAGCCACGACCGGGCGGTCGAGCAGGACACGCCCAGCTACGCGGGCCTCGGCAGGCGCGTCGAGCAGCTGCTGCGCCTCGCCGAGGAGGAGTCGACCGACCTCGTGCACCGTGCCCGTGCCGAGGCGGAGCAGCTGCGCGAGCAGATCGTGGGGAAGGCCGAGCGGGACGCCGAGTCCGCCGCCGAGCAACACCGCAAGCGGGCGGCCGAGCTCGAAGCCGAGACCAAGCGGCGTCGCGAGGAGCTCGACAGCGAGGTCGAGGAGCGGCGGCGCAAGTCCGTCGAGGACGCCGAGACGCGCAAGCGGACGTCGGTCGAGGAGGCCGAGGCCCGCAAGAAGGCGGCGTTCGAGGAGGCCGAGCGGGTCGAGCGCGAGTCCACCCAGGCCGCCGAGCAGCGCAGGCGCGCCTCCGTCGAGGAGGCCGACAAGCGGGTCACCGAGGCCAAGCAGAAGGCGGAGCAGCTCGTCCGGCTCGCCCAGGAGGACGCCGACCGCATCCGCTCGGACGCCGACGCCTACGCCGCCCGCACCCGCGAACAGACCGAGCGGGAGCTCGGCGAGCTGGACCGGAAGAAGACGGCCGTCAACAACCAGATGGAGCAGCTGCGCAACCTGCTCGGGGTCGCGGCGCCGCTCGACTTCGCGACACCCGCTCCCGCCCCGAACTCGGACGGCGGCGGCGACAAGGGCCGCGGCCAACAGCAGTCGCAGCAGAGCCAGTCCCAGGGCCAGCAGGGCCAGGGACAGGCGAGGAGCGGGCAGGGCGGCCGTCAGGGCGGGCAGAACGACCAGGGCGACCAGGACCGAGGCTGGACCAACGGCCCCGGCGGGTCGGGACAGCAGCGACCCGTCCCGCAGGGCGGTTCGACCCGCCGCCGGTGAGCGGTCGGCGGACCGGGGCCGTCCGCGGCGAACGAGCAGTCCGACGCGTCGAGCGCGGCGACGGAAGACGCGGTACCCTCACCGGGCGCTGCGACCAGGGCAGCGTACCCGTCATGGACGTCCGGCAGGTCGTCGTCCTGCTCGTCGTGGCGCTTTCCTCGCCGTCGGCCTGAACCCCGCGGTCGAGTTCCTCTAGCTACGCAAGATCCCACGCAGGTGGGCAGCTCCCCCGCCTCGAACGCGCCTGACACCGCTCGAGCCGGACGCCGCCGACGCCGTCACGACGGCGGCCACCGCGTCGGGAGCGGGAGCGCGGCCGGGTTGACCCGACGCACGATCTCCTCGTGGGCGCGGCGGACGTACTGCTCCCCCACCCACAGGTGCCGGGCGCCGTCGACGCCGATCACCTCGGCCTGCGGCACCCGGGCGAACCGCAGCGCGGCCTCGTCCGGCCGCAGGTAGTCGTCGAACTCCGGTACGAGCGCGACCAGCGGTTTCCCGGACGCCGCCCACCTGTCGAGGTCGTCGTCGGTCGCCCGCTTCAGCGGCGGCGACAGCAGGATCACGCCCTCGACGACGGGGTCGTCCGCCCACCGCAGCGCCAGCTCGGTGCCGAACGACCAGCCCACCACCCAGATGTGCGGCAGGTCGTGGAACTCGGCGTACTCCAGCGCCGCAAGCACGTCGAGCCGCTCGGCGTCGCCGCCGTCGAACTCGCCCTCGCTGGTACCGCGTTCGCTCGACGTGCCGCGGGTGTTGAACCGCAGCACCGCGAGCCCCGCCAGCGCGGGCAGCCGCGCCGCCGCCTTGCGGTAGACGTGGCTGTCCATCATCCCGCCGTGCGTCGGCAGCGGGTGCAAGGTGACCAGCGTCGCGACCGGCCGCCGGTCCGCCGGGACGGCCAGCTCGCCGACGAGGCCGAGCCCGTCGGCCGTGTGGAGGGTGATGTCGGTACGCGTGGCGGGCAGCACCGTGTCGTAGCGGATCTCCACGCCGCCACCCTAGTGACGGTCGTACGCTTGACCCATGGCACGTTACGAGTACCGCTGTCGCAGCTGCGGCGACCGCTTCGAGGTGAACCGTCCGATGGCGGAGTCGGACGCGCCGGCGAGCTGCCCGTGCGGCGAGCCGCACGCCGACCGCGTGTTCTCCAGCCCCGCGGTCACCGGCCACGCGACGGCTACCGCGCCGGCACCCGTGACGGCAGGCGGTGGCGGCGGCTGCTGCGGCGGCGGATGCGGGTGCGGCGGCTGAGCCCGCTCAGCCCGTCGTGCGGAAGCCGCGTCCCGCGGTCACCAGCTCGGCGAGCAGCGGCGCCGGCACCAGTCCCGGCTCCCGCACCTCGTCGTAGACCCGCCACTGCTTGGCGAGCGCGACGTCCAGGCCCGTCTCGTCGAGCACCTGGAACGGCCCCTTCGGCAGCGCGCAGCCGAGAGTCATCGCGGCGTCGACGCCGTCGACGTCTGCGTAGCCCGACTCCACCATCCGCACGGCGTCGTTGAGGTACGGGAACAGCAACGCGTCGACGACCAGGCCGGCGCGGTCGCCGCACACCACCGGCGTACGCCCGGCCGCCGTGCAGAGCGCAGCGGCCGCGGCGACCGCCGCGTCGTCAGACTCGACCGTGCGCACCACCTCGACGAGCTCCGCGCCCGGCGCGGGCACGTTCATGCCGACCACGCTCGCCGGCCGCTCCGCCGCCACCGCCAGCTCGATGACCCGTACGCCGGACGCCGCCGCCACCACGAGATCGCAGTCGGCGCCCGCGTGGTCGCGACCCACCTCGACGCCGGCGACGTCGAGAACGGCGGCGACAGCCCTCACCCGGTCGCCGGACCCCAGCAGCCCGACCCTGCGGACGCGGTGGCCGTCCCGCCGCGCCGTAGGCGTCAGCCCGTCGTCGACGCGCCTGCCGGACCCCGGCGCCTCGTACGTGTAGAAGCCGCGGCCGGTCTTGCGGCCGAGCCTGCCTGCCGTCACGAACCGCCCGAGCAGCGGTGCGGCCACGTACGACCGGTCCCCGGTCTGGCGGTACATCGTGGCGAGGATCTGGTTCGCGGTGTCGAGCCCGATCAGGTCGAGCAGTTCGAGCGGGCCCATCGGGTAGCCGCAGCCGAGCCGGACGGCTGTGTCGACGTCCTCCCGCGACACGTGACCGGTCTCGTACATCGAGACCGCGCGGTTGAGGTAGCCGAACAGCAGCGCGTTGGCGATGAAGCCGGCACGGTCGCCGACCACGACGGGGTGCTTGCCGAGCCGGCGCGCGAGCGCGACGACGCCGTCCACCACGTCGGCGTCGGTGGAGACGGTGCGCACCACCTCGACCAGCTGCTGCACCTGGGCGGGGTTGAAGAAGTGCATGCCGACGACGCGGGCCGGACGCCCCGTCGTCGCGGCGATCTCGGTGACCGAGAGGGACGACGTGTTGGTGGCGAGGACGCCGTCCGGCGCGACGATCTGGTCGAGGCGGCCGAAGATCTCACGCTTGAGGTCGAGCCGTTCGCTCACCGCCTCGACGACCAGATCGCGGTCGGCGAGGTCGTCGAACGCCAGCGAGAAGCTCACCCGGCCGAGCAGGGCGTCCCCGTCCGCGGCGCTCAGCCGGCCCCGCCGCTCGGCTCGCACCGTCGAGCGGCGGAGCCGCTCGCGCCCGGCGTCCAGCAGCTCCTGGCTGTACTCGACGCCGACGACGTCGAGGTCGGCCGCGGCGAACACCTCGGCGATCCCGGCGCCCATGGTGCCGAGCCCGACGACTCCGACCCTGGTGATCTCCACGTGAGGTACCGTAGCCGACCGTGCGACTCGTGATCGCCAGGTGCTCCGTCGACTACCGCGGCCGGCTGGACGCGCACCTCCCCTCCGCCCTCCGGCTGATCGTCGTCAAGGCGGACGGCTCCGTCCTCGTGCACTCCGACGGCGGCTCGTACAAGCCGCTGAACTGGATGTCGCCGCCGTGCGAGCTCGTGGAGGGCGACCCCGGCGGGGATTTTGGGGGCGGCGGAGGAGAGCCCGGCGGGGATTCCGGGGGCGGCGGAACATTAGAGGCCGTGTGGCGGGTGGTGAGCAGGGGCGGGGAGACGCTGACGATCCGGATGGAGGAGATCGTCGAGGACGTCTCCTACGAGCTCGGCGTCGACCCCGGGCTACGGAAGGACGGCGTCGAGACGCACCTGCAGGAGCTGCTCGCCGAGCAGATCGAGACGCTGGGCACGGGCTGGCGGCTGGTGCGGCGCGAGTACCCCACCGCGATCGGCCCGGTCGACCTGCTCGCGCGCGACGCGGACGGCGGCGCCGTCGCGATCGAGATCAAGCGTCGCGGCGAGATCGACGGCGTCGAGCAGCTGACGCGCTACCTCGAGCTGCTCAACAGGGACCCGCTGCTCGCGCCCGTGCGCGGCGTCTTCGCGGCGCAGGTCATCAAGCCGCAGGCACGGGTACTCGCGACGGATCGGGGTATCTCCTGCGTGACGCTCGACTACGACGCGCTGCGCGGGCTGGAGGACGCCACGCCGCGTCTGTTCTGACCAGGGGCGCTCTTGGTCACGCCGGCGTCGTCGCATAACGTCGGGTGCCACACGAACCCGGGAGGACGGTACTGAGGATGGGTTTCCTCGACAGGGCCAAGGAGGCCGCGCAGCGCGCGAAGTCCCAGGCACGCGTGGCACGCGAGCAGGGCCAGCAGCGTCTCGAAGACCTGCAGGCACGCAGGCAGGCCGAGAACCTGCTGCGTGACGTGGGCATCGCCGCGTACGAGGAGCACCGCGGCGAGAGCGACCACGAGGCCGTCGTCCGCGCGCTCGCCCGCCTCGACGACCACCTGCGCACCCACCCGTCCGACCTGTCGACGGGCGGGCTGCGCGGGTACGTGCGCACCGCCACCGGCGCCGCGGAAGCGGAGGGCACGCCGGCGGACGCGCCCGACGCCGAGCAGCCCGCGACCGAAGCCGATGCCGACGGCGAACCGGCGGCGGACGCCGGGGAAGCACCGGACGACCCGCCACCAGCGCCGGGCGAGGGGCCGCCACCGCCACCGCCGGACGACCCGTCGTCCGGACCGGCCGCGAAGAAGACGGCAAAGAAGACCGCGAAGAAGAGCGCCGCCAAGAAGACCGCGAAGAAGGCCACGGCCAAGAAGTCCGCCAAGAAGGCGGCTCCGGCGGACAAGCCTCAGCCCTCCGAGTAGTCGTAGAAGCCGCGGCCCGACTTCCGGCCCAGCTCGCCCGCCTCGACCATCCGGGTGACGATCTCGGGCGGGAAGAACTTCGGGTCCGCGGTCTCCCGCCATACGTTGAGGCTCGCGTGCCGCAGCACGTCCACGCCGGTGAGGTCGGTCGTCGCGAGCGGGCCCATCGCGTGGCCGAAGCCGAGCCTGCACGCCGTGTCGATGTCCTCCGCGGACGCGACACCGGCCTCGTAGAGCCGTACGGCCTCCATCGCCAGGGCGCAGATGAGCCGGGTCGTGACGAACCCGCCGACGTCGCGGTTCACGACGACGCAGGTCTTGCCGACGCCCTCGGCGTACTCCCGCGCGCGGCGCAGCGTCGCGTCGCTCGTCCGGCGGCCGCGGACGAGCTCGCACAGCGCCATCATCGGCACCGGCGAGAAGAAGTGCGTGCCGACGACGTCCTCGGGTCGTTCAGTGGCGGCGGCGATCTGCGTGATCGGTATCGCGCTCGTGTTCGTCGCGAGCAGCGTGCCTTCAGGGCAGATCCGGTCGAGCGCCGCGAAGACGTCGCGCTTGACGTCGATCTGTTCGAAGACGGCCTCGACGACGATGTCCGCGTCGGCGGCGGCGTCCAGGTCCGTGGTCGTCGTGATCCGCCCGACGGCGGCATCCGCGTCGGCCTCGGCGACCGTTCCCTTGGCCACGAACCGGTCCAGGCTCTTCCTGACGGCCGCGACGCCGCGCGCGACCTGCTCGTCGCCGACATCGCGCATCACCACGTCGTGCCCGGCGACCGCCGACACCTGGGCGATGCCGGATCCCATCAACCCCGCACCGACCACCGCGAGCTTCGCCACGTCGCCTCCTCCGCGCCCGTCCGGCGACCAACGATAACGGCCGCCGCCGGGCGCCTCGTCGCTCAGGGTGCGCCGTGTGCGGTGTCGCGTGGAACCGCCGCGCTACTCCACGCGCGGTAGGTCCGCCGTTCCCCTACGCCCGCACGCGTAGGGGAACGTTCAGGGCGTTACCCGATTCTCGTGACGCGTCGCCTTCGTCATCCTCATACGTAGACAGCCGGTATATGACGAGAGGCGATGACAATGACGACCAACGTGCAGGTCCGGCCCACACCCGCGGTCGAGCCGCCCGTGGGCGACGCGGAGCCGGCGTACATGCGCCAACTCCGCCGATACAGCATCCCGATGCTGCGCATCGCGCTCGGCATCGTGTTCGTGTGGTTCGGGGCGCTGAAGGTCCTCGACCTCACTCCAGTCGGCGACCTGGTCGCCGGTGCCGTCCCGTGGTTCGACAAGACCTGGTTCGTCCCCGCGCTCGGCGGATTCGAGGTCGTGGTCGGCCTGCTGCTCATGAGCGGCAGGTGGGTCCGGCTCACCTGCGCCGCGATGATCGCCCACCTGTGCGGCACGTTCATGGTGTATCTCATGGAGCCGGGTGTCGCCTTCGAGCACGGCAACCCGCTGCTCATGACGATGGCGGGTGAGTTCGTCGCGAAGAACATCGTCCTGATCACCGCGGGGCTGGCCGTGATGGCATGGTCGGCGCACCGCGCGAGGGGCGCTCGCTGAGCTCCGCCCGTCGGCACCCCGCCACCGGTCCCTCGCGGACCGCGGCGGGGTGCCGTACGTCCGTCTCGTCGAGAGCTAGGCCGACTGTACACCTCGCTGACCGAGGCGAGGCGGGGCTCAGCTCGGGTACGCGTACGGGTCGGGCTCGCGACCCACGTCGGCGCCGAGCCCGCGGAGCTGCTCGACGAAGGCCGGGTAACCGCGGTCGATGTGGTGGGCGCCGCCCACCGTCGTCTCGCCGTCGGCCACGAGCCCGGCGAACACCAGGCCGGCGCCGGCCCTGATGTCGGTCGCCTGCACCGGCGCGCCGGAGAGCCGCTCGCGTCCCCGCACCGCGGCGTGATGGCCGTCGATGTGGATGTCAGCGCCGAGCCGGATCATCTCGTTGACGAACATGAACCGCGCCTCGAAGACGTTCTCCGTGATCATCGCCGACCCCTCGCCGACGGCGTTGAGCGCGATGACGAGCGGTTGCAGGTCGGTGGCGAACCCCGGGTACGGCAGCGTCACGACGTCCACGGCATGCGGCCGGCCGTCCATCCGCACGCGTACGCCGTCGTCCTCGACGGTCACGTCGGCCCCGGCGGCCGTGAGCTTCTCCAGCGGCAGGTCCATGTGCTCGGCGCGCGCGCCGCGGATGTGCACGTCGCCGCGGGTGATCGCCGCACCGAACGCGAACGTGCTGGCCACGATGCGGTCCGGGACGGTGGCGTGCCGGGTGGGGGCGAGCGCCGAGACGCCCTCGACCTCGATGGTCGACGTGCCGGCGCCGCCGATCTTCGCGCCCATCTGCTGCAGCATGTCCGCGATGTCGACGATCTCCGGCTCGCGGGCGGCGTTGTCGATCACCGTCCTGCCCTCGGCGAGCACGGACGCCATCAGCACGGTCTCGGTGGCGCCGACGCTCGGGAAGTCGAGCACGACGGTCGCCCCGGTGAGACCACCCCGGGCACGCGCGATGAGGAAGCCGTGCTCGCTCTCGATCGTCGCGCCCATCCGCTCCAGCCCGGCGATGTGCAGGTCGAGGCCGCGCGACCCGATGGCGTCTCCGCCCGGCAGGGCCACCCGCGCCTCGCCCGTCCGCGTCAGCAACGGCCCGAGCACGCAGATGGACGCGCGCAACCGCCGGACCAGCTCGTACTCGGCCTCGTTGCCCGGCACGGCGGGTACCGTGACGCGCACGGAGCCCGGCATCCGCTCGGTCTTGCAGCCCAGGTGGTCGAGAAGGTCGGCCATGTAGCGGACGTCGAGGATGTCCGGCACCTCGTCGAGCACCGTGGTGCCCTCGGCGAGCAGAGCCGCCGCCATCAGCTTCAGCACGCTGTTCTTGGCGCCGGTGACCCGCACCTCGCCGTCCAGCCTCGCGCCTCCCGGTACCCGTATCCGTTCCACCGGCGGCATGCTACGCGACGGCGTCGGCCCGGCTTGGCTAGCCTGCCGGCATGGCGCACAAGAAATCGAGGCTGGTGCTCTCGCAGATCTACACCCGCGTGGGTGATGACGGGACGACCGCGCTGGGCGATATGTCCCGAGTCAGGAAGACCGACCCCCGCGTCGAGGCGTACGGCGACGTCGACGAGGCCAACTCCACGATCGGGGTGGCGCTGGCACTCGGCGAGCTGCCGGACGCCATGGTGCGGGTGCTGACGCGCGTCCAGAACGAGCTGTTCGACGTCGGCGCCGACATCTGCGCGCCCGTCGTGCCCGACCCCGAGTTCCCGCCGCTGCGGATCGACGACGCGTACGTCGAACGCCTGGAGCGGGACTGCGACACCTTCAACGCCGAGCTGGCCACGCTGCGCAGTTTCGTGCTGCCGGCCGGCACCAAGGGCGCCGCGCTGCTCCACGTCGCCCGCACCGTGGTCAGGCGGGCCGAGCGGACCTCATGGCAGGCCGTCGCCGTCCACGGCGAGACGATCAACGCGACGCCGGTGGCGTACCTCAACCGGCTGTCCGACCTGCTGTTCATCCTCGCCCGCGCCGCGAACGCCGAGGCCGGCGACGTGGAATGGGTGCCCGGCGGCGACCGCTGACCGCCACCGCGGCCGCACCTTCACACGACGAACCCGGCCTTCCCACGCCCTGCAGCTCGTGTGAAGCCCGGGTTGATCATGAGAACATGATCAACCCGGAGCGCCGCTAGGTGATGTGGTCGATGTAGGCGCCCGGGGGCGCGGACTCCAGCCAGGCGAGGAATCCGGTCAGGGCGCCCTCGCTCATGGCCAGCTCCATCTTCCGGCGCCCGGCGCGGATCTCGACGACGACGGCGCCGGCGCTCACGGCGAGCGCCTCGGGCCCCTCGGGCTTGCGGCGTTGCCGGACGGTGAGGTCCCGCCGCGACACGACCTCGCGCGGCCGCGCGGAGAAGCTGAACACGCGGTACCACTTGAGCACGTCGCCCTCGTACCGCGCGACGCCGAGCACCCAGCCGCGCCCGGTCGAGCCGACGGCCCGCCGCAACGAGCAGTCGATGGTGCCGTTGCCCCGCAACAGCACCCGGCGGCGTACCGCCAGGACGACGAACGCCAGGACGATCAGCGCGAGCACCGCGACGACGACCGCGAAGCCGTCGACCGCGAGCGTGCCGATGCGGTGCGCGGCCGCGAGGGCGGACAGCGAAGCACCTCCGGCTGTCTTGCTGCCGCCCGCCACGCTGGTGCCCCGTCTCCGGCCTGCCCCGGCGGCCCTAGACGTCTTCTCCAGCGGCGCGCAGGCTGGCTCGGGCCCTCCGCACTTCGGCCTGTGCCTCCTCGTCGCCGTCGGCGGAACCGAGCGCCTCCTCGTACCGGGTGCGCGTCGCCGCCACGTCGACCTCGCTGCCGAGCTCGGCCGACTCCGCGAGGATCGACACGCGGTCGTTCGCCACCGACAGGAACCCGCCGTGGACGGCCGCGCGGACGATCTCCTCGTCGCTCTCGTCGAGCACCCGTACGACGCCGTCGACGAGCGACCCGAGCACCGGCTCGTGCTGCGGCAGCACGCCGATGTCGCCGTCGGCGGTCTTCGCGACCACCATGTGGGCGTCACCCGACCAGATCTCGCGCTCGGGCGAGACCAGCTCCACGTGGAGTTCGGCCACCAGCACACCTCCGGGGCGGGACGTTCAGGACAAGAGGATAACCGGGCCCTACGAGCTCAGCCTCTCGGCGTTCGCCTTGACGTCGTCCAGGCCGCCGCAGAGCAGGAACGCCTGCTCAGGCAGGTGGTCGAGCTCGCCGTCACAGAGCGCCTTGAACGACGAGATCGTCTCGTCCAGCGGGACGAACGAACCCTCCTGGCCGGTGAACTGCTGCGCCGAGAACATGTTCTGCGACAGGAACCGCTGGATCCGGCGGGCCCGGCCGACGATCACCTTGTCCTCCTCCGACAGCTCGTCGATACCGAGGATCGCGATGATGTCCTGGAGGTCCTTGTACCGCTGCAGGATCTCCTTGACCCGGCGGGCGACGGCGTTGTGCTCCTCGCCGACGTACAGCGGGTCGAGGATCCGCGACGTCGACGCCAGCGGGTCGACCGCGGGGAAGATGCCGAGCGCGAACACGTCGCGCGACAGCTCGGTGGTGGCGTCGAGGTGCGCGAACGTCGTCGCCGGTGCCGGGTCGGTGTAGTCGTCCGCGGGGACGAACACGGCCTGCATGGACGTGATCGCGTGGCCGCGGGTGGACGTGATCCGCTCCTGCAGCTGGCCCATCTCGTCGGCCAGCGTCGGCTGGTAGCCGACCGCGGACGGCATCCGGCCGAGCAGCGTGGACACCTCGGAACCGGCCTGGGTGAAACGGAAGATGTTGTCGATGAACAGCAGCACGTCCTGGCCCTGTACGTCGCGGAAGTACTCCGCCATGGTCAGGGCGCCGAGCGCGACGCGCAGCCGGGTGCCGGGCGGCTCGTCCATCTGGCCGAACACGAGGGCGGTGTCGTTGATCACGCCGTCCTCGGTCATCTCCAGGAACAGGTCGTTGCCCTCACGGGTGCGCTCGCCGACGCCGGCGAACACCGAGGTGCCGCCGAAGTTGCGGGCGACGCGGATGATCATCTCCTTGATGAGCACCGTCTTGCCCACGCCCGCGCCGCCGAACAGGCCGATCTTGCCGCCCTGGACGTACGGGGTGAGCAGGTCGATGACCTTCAGGCCGGTGACCAGCATCTCGGTCTTCGGCGCGAGGTCGACGAACGCAGGCGCCGTGCGGTGGATCGGCCAGCGCTCACCGGACAGGTCGAGGTCCGGGTCGTCCAGGCACCTGCCGAGCACGTTGAACACGTGCCCCTTGACCTGGTCGCCGACGGGGACGCTGATGGGGGCGCCGGTGTTGCGCACCTCGGTGCCGCGGACCATGCCGTCCTGCGGCTGCATGCAGATCGCGCGGATCAGGTTGTCGCCGAGGTGCTGCGCGACCTCGAGCGTCAGGGTGTGCGTCTCCCCCAGCAGCTCGACGTCGACCTCGAGGGCCGTGTAGAGCGCCGGCATCGCCTCCGTGGGGAACTCCACGTCGACGACCGGTCCGATGACCCGTGCGACGCGACCCGTCGCCGTGCCGGTGTCAGCCGTGACAGTCATATCGGTTCTCACTCACTCCCCGCGGTGGACTCGGCCAGTGCGTTGGCGCCACCGACGATCTCGCTGATTTCCTGGGTGATCTGGGCCTGACGGGCCTGGTTCTGCAGCCGGGTGTACTTCTCGACGAGCTCGTTAGCGTTGTCCGTCGCGGACTTCATCGCCCGCTGCCGCGCCGCCTGCTCGGACGCCGCCGCCTGCAGCATCGCGTTGTAGACGCGGGCGTTGATGTACCGCGGCAGCAACGTGTCGAGCACCTCCTCGGCGGACGGCTCGAACTCGTACAGCGGCGAGGGACCGGTCTCCTCCGACTGTTGCTGCTGCTCCTCCTCCGCCTCCTCCAGCTCCAGCGGCAGGATGCGCCGGACGTCGGGCGCCTGGGTGAGCATCGAGACGAACTCGGTGTAGATCATGTGGATCTCGTCGACGCCGCCGTCGTCGGTGGGCTGGAGGAACGCGTCGATCAGCGTCTGCCCGACCTCGCGGGCGTCCTCGTACCGCGGCTGCTCGGAGAACCCGGACCACGACCGGGCGTACGGGCGCCGGCGGAAGTTGAACCAGTTGATGCCCTTGGTGCCGGTGACGTACGACACGACCTCCTTGCCCTGCTCGTCGAGCAGGCCGCTGAGCGCCTCGCCCTCCTTGAGCACGTTCGCGTTGTACGCGCCGGCGAAGCCGCGGTCGGCCGTGATCAGCAGGATCGCGGCACGGCGCGGCTCGTCCGCCTCGGTGAGCATCGGGTGGGTGACCGAGCGGTTGCTCGCCGCCTCGGACACCGCCTTGGTGATCTCCTTGGCGTACGGGGTGGACGCCTCGACCCGCTGCCGCGCACGGACGATGCGCGACGCGGCGACGAGCTCCATCGCCCTGGTAATCTTGGCCGTCGACTTCACCGACCGGATCCGGCGACGGTACGTCTGGAAGGTCTCCGCCATGCGCGCCTACTTCTGCCGCTTCCGGACGGCGATCGTCTCCTGGTCGACCTCGTCCTCCTCCAGCGAGTCGACCGGCTCGTCCTTGACGAGCATCTCGCCGCTGCTGGTCTCGAACTCCTTCTTGAACTGCTGCACCGCGTTCTGCAGCGTCTCGAAACCCTCGTCGTCGAGCTTCCCCGTGTCGCGGATCGAGTCGTAGATCCCGTCGTGGTGCCGGCCGACGTAGTCGATGAACTCACGCTCGAACCGGCCGACGTCCTCGACCGGCACGTCCTCGACGTTGCCGGAACCGAGCCAGATCGAGACGACCTGGTGCTCGACGGGGTACGGCGTGTACTGCGGCTGCTTGAGCAGCTCCATCTGCCGCTCACCGCGGGCGAGCTGTGCCAGCGACGCCTGGTCGAGGCCGGAGCCGAACTGCGCGAACGCCTCCAGCTCGCGGTACTGCGCGAGGTCGATCTTCAGCCGGCCGCTGACCTGGCGCATCGCCCGCACCTGCGCCGCGCCGCCGACCCGGGACACCGAGTTGCCGACGTTGACCGCCGGACGCTGGCCCTGGTTGAACAGGTCGGACTCCAGGAAGATCTGACCGTCGGTGATGGAGATGACGTTCGTCGGGATGTACGCCGAGATGTCGTTCGCCTTGGTCTCGATGATCGGGAACCCGGTGAGCGAACCCGCGCCGAGCTCGTCGGACAGCTTCGCACAGCGCTCGAGCAGCCGGGAGTGCAGGTAGAACACGTCGCCGGGGTACGCCTCGCGGCCCGGCGGACGGCGCAGCAGCAGCGACACCGCGCGGTACGCCTCGGCCTGCTTGGTGAGGTCGTCGAAGACGATCAGCACGTGCTTGCCGTCGTACATCCACTGCTGGCCGATCGCCGAGCCGGTGTACGGCGCGATGTACTTGTAGCCGGCCGGGTCGGACGCCGGCGCCGCGACGATCGTCGTGTACTCGAGCGCGCCGTTGTCCTCCAGCGTCGAGCGCACGGACGCGATCGTGGAGCCCTTCTGGCCGATGGCGACGTAGATGCAGCGCACCTGCCGGCTGGGGTCGCCGCTGTCCCATGCGGCCTTCTGGTTGAGGATCGTGTCGACGGCGACCGCGGTCTTGCCGGTCTGCCGGTCGCCGATGATGAGCTCGCGCTGGCCGCGGCCGATCGGGATCATCGCGTCGATCGCCTTGATGCCCGTCTGCAGCGGCTCCTTGACCGGCTGCCGCTGCACGACCGTCGGGGCCTGCAGCTCGAGCACGCGGGTCTCGCTGGTGTCGATCGGGCCCTTGCCGTCGAGCGGGTTGCCCATCGCGTCGACCACGCGGCCGAGGTACGCGTCGCCGACCGGCACGCTCAGCACCTCGCCGGTGCGCCGGACCGTCTGGCCCTCCTCGATGCCGCCGTACTCGCCGAGCACGATCACGCCGATGTCGCGCACGTCCAGGTCGAGCGCGAGGCCGCGGGTGCCGTCCTCGAACTCGAGCAGCTCGTTCGCCATCGCCGACGGGAGCCCCTCGACGCGGGCGATGCCGTCACCGGTGAAGATGACCGTGCCGACCTCCTCGCGGGCGGCCGCGTCGGGCTCGTACGACTCGACGAAGCGCTCCAGGGCGTCCCGGATCTCCTCCGGACGGATCGTGAGCTCCGCCATCGCCTGCTCTCCTTACCGCTTGTTTCGTTGGTCTGTGGCCGGCTCAGCCGGCGAGTCTCCTGCGCACCTCGTCGATGCGCCGGGCGAGGGTGCCCTCGATCAGGTCGGACCCGACGACGACGCTCATCCCGCCGATGACGGCCGGGTCGATCTCGACGTTGAGCCGCACGTCCCGCTCGTACTGCCGGCGCAGCGCGGCAGCGAGCCGGTCGCGTTCCGCCTCGGTGAGCGGGACGGCCGCCCGGACGGTGGCGACGAGCCGCCGTTCGTGGTCGGCCGCGATCTGCAGGTAGTACTCCAGGGTGTCCTGCAGCGTCCGGTTGCGCGGGCTGGTGACCGCCTCGACGACGAGCCGCAGCGTGCTGGGGCTCGCCTTGTCGCGCAGCAGCGTCTCGACCAGCTCGCGCTTGCGGTCGGCCGGCACCGCGCGGTCGCTCAGCGCGCTGCGTAGCGCCGGCCGGCCGTCGACGATGCGGCCGAACCGGAACAGCTCGTCCTCGAAGTCATCTGTGCTGCCGGCCCGGTCGGCGGCGACGACCTCGCTCTCGACGGCCAGCACCTCGAGGCAGTCGAGCATCGTGGTCGGGCTGGACCACCGGGCACGCACGAGCGCCTCGACGATGTCGCTGGTGACGCCGCTCGTCTGGCCGCTGAACAGGCGACGGGCCAGCTGCGCCTTGCGCTCCGGCCGGACGGACGCGTCGGACAGGGTCCGCCGGACGACGTGCTCGCGGGCGAGGAAGTGCAGCACACCGAACAGCTCCTCGCCGACGGCGACGGCGTCGACACCGGCCCGGTCGAGCGCGTCGGTGAGCCGCTCGCGCAGCTCGGCGAGCGCCTGCCGCGCGGCACCCTGGATGACGACCGCCATCGGTTAGCCCACCCGCTCCTGCTGGTCGCTTCGTTCCATGTCCGAGAGGAAGCGGTCGATGATCCGGTGCTGGCGCTCGTCGTCCAGCGACTCCCCCACGATCTTCGTGGAGAGGTCGACGGCGAGCCGCCCGACCTCCGAGCGCATCTGCACGAGGATCTGCTGCCGCTGCGCCTCCAGGCTCTCCTGGGACTGCTGCGCGATCCGCTGCGCCTCCTCCTGGGCACGGGCACGGGCCTCGGCGACGATCTGCTGGCCCTCGGCGCGCGCCTCCTCGCGCAGCTTCGCCGCCTCGGCACGCATGCCGACGATGGCGTCGCGGTACTCCTTCTCGGTGGCTTCCGCCCGCTTCTTGGCCTCCTCGCTCTCGTCGAACTGGCGCTTGATGCGCTCCTGCCGCTCGGTGGCCGCCTTGTTCACCGGTGGGATGACCCACTTGGCGAGGATGCCGAGGATGAGCAGGAACGCGATCAGCTCGACGATGAACGTGCCGTTCGGCAACAGGAAGTTGTTGCCCGCCGCAACCGTCATCGGGTCACGTCTCCCTACTACTGGTTGAGAACGAAGACGAACAGCGCGAGGAACGCGAGGTTGATGAAGTACATCGCCTCACAGAGGCTGACGGTGATCAGGAAGATCGTCATCAGCCGGCCCTGCATCTCCGGCTGGCGGGCGATGCCCGAGATCGCCGCGTTACCCGCGAGGCCGTCGCCGATGGCCGCACCGGTGGCGCCGCCGCCCAGCAGTAGGCCGGCGCCGATGAATGCACCCGCCTTGATGACCTCACCACTGCCTACCGCGTTAAGCATGACTCTCCTTGCTACCTAGGACCCAACGGTCGAAACTCGTGGACTCGTACCACACATGTCAGTGCCCGTCCTCGGTCTGGCCGCCGAGCTGACCCCAGTAGACGATGGTCAGCAGGGCGAAGATGAACGCCTGGAGCGCCCCGATGAACAAGGCGAACAGCTTCCACAGGATGTTCGGGAACCAGAGCACCCACACCGGGAGCAGACCGAGCAGCGCGATCATCAGGCCGCTCGCGAAGATGTTGCCGAAAAGTCGGAGCGGCAACGAAAGGAACTTCGAGATCTCGGTGATGATCTCCATCGGGTTCTTGTAGTGCGCGAAGTAGCGCAGCCCCCTGCTCTTGAGGCCGTAGACGTGCGCGCCGACGAGCGAGACGATGGCGAGGGCGTACACCAGGTTGACGTCCGCCGTGGGTGCCGGCAGCAGCTTCGGGTGCTCGCCGCTCGGGATCAGCTCGAGGTAGTTGGCGACCAGGATGAAGATGAAAAGCGACGCGGCGAGCGGGACGACGAACGGGTTCAGCCGGCCGAGCTGGTCCTTGACCTGACCGTTCACCCAGTCGACCAGCGTCTCCCACATCAGCTGGACCTTGCTCGGCACGCCGCTGGTGACCTTCGCGCGGAACCAGAAACCGAGCCCGATCACGATCAGACCCGAGATGACCGTCGTCCAGATGGTGTCGAGGTTGAACGTCAGGCCGAACGCGTGCGCGGTGACGTGCTCCCCGACGGGGATCTCGCTCTGGCCGCCACCACCCTGCGCGAGCAGCACG
>JAFMQP010000037.1 GCA_017354575.1 Acidothermales bacterium
GGGGGTGGTCAAGGACTTTCCCCATAGGCGGCGCGCGGCCCGGCGAGGGAGGATGAGCGCGTAGAGCGCAGGACGTGGGGAGACGCACATGCGTACGTTGCTACTGGTCGTGCTGGCGATCATCGGTATCTTCGTGCTCGGCGGGATCGTCGTGGCGGCGTTGCGGATCGCCATCGGGGTGCTGTTCTACGTGTTGATCTTCGCCGCGATCGCGGCCGGCCTCGTCTTCCTGGTCGGCAAGATCCGCGACATGGTCAACCGGTAGCTTCCACGCTCTCGCGGTACGAGCCGGGCGTGGTGCCGGTCCAGCGCTTGAACGCGCGGTGGAACGCGCTCGCCTCGGAGAAGCCGAGCCGCTCGGCCAGGTGTTCCACCGGCTCGTCGCCGCGGACGAGGGCCGCGACGGCGACGTCACGCAGCACGTCCTCACGCACCCGCCGGAACGACGTGCCCTCCTCACGCAGTCTGCGGCGGACGGTCTGCTCGCTCAACGCCAGCTCGCCCGCCACCTCGCGCAGGCTCTGCAGGTGCCGCCGTCCGGGACGGTCGAGCAACCGACGGACGCGCTCGGCCACGCTGGTGCCGTAGTCGCGGCCGGCCAGCAGCCCCGCGGGCGCGTCGCGCAGGAAGACGGCGAGCGAGCCCTCGTCCTGGAGGATCGGCAGCCGCAGGGCCGCGGCGTCGAACACGAACGCCGTGCGCGGCTGCTCGAACCTCGGCGGACACCCGAACAGCAGGTCGTACTCCGCGCTGTGCGCAGGCTCGCGGTACGTGAAGTCCACCTGGCGCAACAGGATCCGGCGCCCGGTGGCCCAACTGGAGAACCGGTGCCAGATGACGAGCACCGACTCGGCGAGGAATCGGTCCGGGTCGTCCGCGTGCAACTCGAACACCACGGCGGCCTCGTCACCGGTCACCTCGAGCGACATCCGCGGTCCGCCGGGGAAGAGCCGGTAGAAGGCGAAGCCACGACGCAACGCCGCGCCGAGGTCCGCGCAGTGGATCGTCGCGTGGCACATCATCGCGAACGCCCCGCGCCGGCACGGAACGGGCGCGAGACCCATGTACTCGTCGTCCAGATCCACCCACAGCGCCTGGACCAGCGCGGTGAACTGGTCGGGCGTGACGCGCGCCAGCGGGTCGTCCAGCAGTCCGACGGGGATGCCCGCGGCACGCAGGAACATGCGCGGGTCGCGTCCCTGCCGGCGCGCTCCGGCGAGCGCCGCCGTCACGTACCGACCACCGATGGTGCGGGTGTCCACGAGGGCAACGTACCGGTTCGGTCACTGCGGTGAGCGGTCGTGTCATGGTGGCCGGCAGAGGCATCGCCGACCGTTGAGGTGTGGCGAACCTGCGTGCGCACCACTTCACGCCCGAGCAGGACGAGTACCGGGCGGCGTTCCGCGAGTTCCTCGAACGCGAGCTCGTCCCGCGGCAGCCGGCGTTCGACGAGGCGGGCATTGTCGACAAGGAACTCTGGCGACTCGCCGGGAAGCACAACTTCCTGCTGCCCTGGGCGGACGAGCAGTACGGCGGGCTCGGCCTCACCGACATCCGCTACGAGCAGGTCATGACCGAGGAGCTCTGCCGCGTCTACGACTCCGGGTTCGGCCTGTCGCTGCACTCCGCCATCGTCGCGCCATACCTCGACGCGTACGGCACGCCCGAGCAGAAGCGGCGCTTCCTGCCGCCGGCGGTCTCCGGCGAGACGATCCTCGCCATCGCCATCACCGAACCGGAGGCCGGCTCGGACGTCGCCGGCATCCGTACCACCGCCGTCGAGCACGAGGACTACTGGGTGCTCAACGGCGCGAAGTCGTTCGTCTCCAACGGCATCAACGCCGACCTGTTCGTCGTCGCCGCGTACACCGACCCCGAGCAGAGCCACACGCTGGGCCTGTTCCTCGTCGAGAGCGACACCCCCGGGTTCAGTCGGGGCCGCAAGCTCGACAAGATGGGGCTGCGGGCGCAGGACACCGCCGAACTGTTCTTCGACGACGCCATCGTGCCCAAGGCGAACATGCTGGGCGACCGGCGCGACGGGTTCAAGGCGATGATGTCGATGTTCGCCCAGGAACGGCTCGTGGTCGCGATGGTGTGCGCCGCCGGCGCCATGAGTGCGCTCGACACCACGGTGGCGTACGCCAAGGAGCGCAAGGCGTTCGGGCGTTCGATCGGGCAGTTCCAGAACACCAGGTTCGTCCTCGCCTCACTGCGCACGAAGGTCGATGCCATGCATGCGCTGGTCGACAGGTGCACCATGGCGCACGTCGCCGGTGAGCTGACGCCGCAGGATGCGGCCGAGGCGAAGCTGTTCGCCAGCGAGGTGCTCGGCGAGGTCGTCGACGAGTGTGTGCAGGTCTTCGGCGGCTACGGCTACATGCGCGAGTACCCGATCGCGCGCATGTACGTCGACGCGCGCGTGCAACGCATCTACGCGGGGACGTCCGAGATCATGCGGGAGATCATCGGCCGGTCGATGGAACTATAGGGAGGTGGCAGGTCCCCTCCACGGCGTACGTGTCGTCGAGCTGACGAACCTCGCGCCTGTCCCGTTCGCGTGCACGGTGCTCGCCGACCTCGGCGCCGAGGTGCTGCGCGTCGACCGGGTCGACGGCGCAGGTGCTCCGGAGACGCCGCCACACGACCCGCTGGGCCGCGGGCGGCGCTCGGTCGCCGTCGACGTGAAGGACCCCGCCGGGCGCCATGTCGTGCTGCGCCTGGCCGACGCCGCGGACGTGCTCGTCGAGGGGTTCCGGCCGGGTGTCTGCGAACGGCTCGGCATCGGGCCGGACGCCTGCCTCGCCCGCAACCCGCGCCTGGTGTACGCGCGGCTCACCGGCTGGGGCCAGGACGGCCCGTTCGCCGCCAGGGCCGGGCACGACATCGACTACGCCGCCGTCGCCGGGGCGCTCTGGCCGATCGGCCCCGCGGGCGCCCCGCCCACGCCGCCGCTCAACCTCCTCGCGGACTTCGGCGGGGGCGGCATGCTCGCGGCGGTCGGCGTCCTCGCCGCGCTCGTGGAACGGGCGTCCTCCGGGCGTGGGCAGGTCGTGGACGCCGCCATGGTCGACGGCGCGGCGCTGCTGTCCGCGGCGCTGCACGGCTACCGCACGATGCCGGGCTGGCGGGACGAACGCGGCGTCAACCTGCTCGACGGCGGTGCGCCGTTCTACCGCTGCTATACCTGCGCGGACGGCGGCTATGTCGCAGTCGGCGCGCTCGAGCCGCCGTTCTACGCCGCCCTGCTCGACGGTCTCGGCCTGGACGCCGACACGCTGCCCGACCAGTACGACAGGGACTGGTGGCCCGAGCTCACCGACCTGTTCGCGACGACGTTCGCGACACGCACCCGCGACGAGTGGGCCGAGACGTTCGCCGACACCGACGCCTGCGTCGCACCCGTCCTCCAGCCCACCGAGGCGCCCACGCACGAGCACACCAAGGCGCGCGGGACTTTCATCACCGTCGCGGGTCTGGTGCAGCCGAACGTCGCGCCCCGCTTGTCCCGTACGCCAGGCGCGGTCGGCGGGCCGCGGCCGTACCCGGGCAAGCACACGGCCGAGGCGCTGGCCGACTGGGGATTCGGCCCGGGCGAGGTCGACGCGCTGCGTCGGTCGGGCACCGTACGCTGAGCGGCATGCCGCCCGAACTCGTGGTCCGCCCCGCTTCCACGGACGAGCTCCGGCGGTACGTCGAGTTGCGCGACGACGCCGCCAGGCACATGCTCGCGACCGGCATCGACCAGTGGCGCCCGGGACAGCTCGACGCCGACGGGATCCTCGAGTGGGTCGGAGACGGCGAGGTGTTCGCGGCCTACCTCGGCGCGGAGATGGTCGGCGGGATGTTGGTGATGTGGTCCGACCCGCTGTTCTGGGGCGACCACGACGGTGCCGCCGCCGGCTACACGCACGGCCTGCTCGTCGACCGCAGGTACAAGGGCCGAGGGCTCGGCCGCCGGTTGCTCGCGTTCGCCGAGGGCCGCATCGAAGCGGCCGGCCGCCGGCTCGCGCGCCTGGACACCGTGTCGGGCAACGCGGTGCTGCGCGCGTACTACCGGGACGCCGGCTACCGCGAGGCCGGCGAGCGGGTGTTCCACGACGACGCACCGGTCGACGCCGTCACCCTGTTCGAGAAACCCCTGTGACCCGACAGTGGCGAGGCTCTCGGGTGGGCGTGCGCTGGTCGCGGCGCGTACGCAGAGGTGCGGGCGTCGGCTAAGCGGTACGGGTAACTCGGTGGCCCGAACGCGGGGTCATCACGCAGACTGGCGCACGTGGGACACATCGAGGTGGCGCAGCTGCGCCAGCTGCTGCCCACCGGGCGCGTCCTCTACGACGGCGTGACGTTCCGGATCGGCGACGGCGACTCGGTGGCACTGGTGGGCGCCAACGGGGCCGGCAAGACGACACTGCTGCGCACCATCGCCGGCGACGTCACGCCCACGTCCGGCACGGTCACCGGCAGCGGCGGGCTCGGCGTGATGCGTCAGTTCATCGGCTCGATCAGGGACGAGACCACCGTCCGCGACCTGCTCGTCTGTGTCGCGCCGCCCGCCGTGCGCGACGCGGCACACGAGCTGGACGCCGCCGAAGCCGCGCTCATGGACACCGACGACGAACCCACCCAGCTGCGCTACGCCGCCGCACTCGCCGGATACGCCGACGCCGGCGGCTACGAGGCCGAGGTCATGTGGGACGCCTGCTGTACGGCCGCGCTGCACAAGCCGTACGACAAGGTGAAGTGGCGCGAGGTGCGCACGCTGTCCGGCGGCGAACAGAAGCGGCTCGCGCTCGAAGCACTACTGCGCGGGCCCGACCAGGTCCTGCTGCTCGACGAGCCGGACAACTACCTCGACGTCCCGGGCAAGGAGTGGCTGGAGCGCGCACTGCGGGAGACGACCAAGACGGTGCTGTTCGTCTCGCACGACCGCGAGCTGCTCGCGCGTACCGCGAAGCGCATCGTCACGGTCGAGGGCGGCACGGCGTGGGTGCACGGCGGTGGCTACGCCGGCTACGACGTGGCGCGCGAGGCCCGGCACGACCGGATGGACGAGGTGCGCCGCCGCTGGGACGAAGAGCACGCGAAGCTCAAGCGGCTCGTCGCGATGTACAAGCAGCGGGCCACGGTCAACGCCGACATGGCGAGCGCGTACCGCGCCGCCCAGACCAGGCTGCGCCGGTTCGAGGAGGGTGGACCGCCGCAGAAGCGGCCGAAGGCGCAGCGGATAAGGATGCGGCTGTCCGGCGGGCGCACCGGCGTCCGCGCCATCACGTGCACGGCGCTCGCGCTGACCGGCCTCACCAAGCCGTTCGACCTGGAGGTGTTCTACGACGACCGCGTCGCCGTACTCGGCGGCAACGGCACCGGCAAGTCGCACTTCCTGCGGCTGCTCGCGGGGTGGCCCGATGACATCAACGCCGTCGCCCACGCCGGTACGTGGAAGCTCGGCGCGCGCGTCGTCCCCGGCCACTTCGCGCAGACCCACGAGCGGCCCGACCTCGTCGGCCACACACCGGCCGAGGTGCTCTGGCGGGACCACTCGCTGCAGCTGCACGACGCCATGCACGCACTGTCCAGGTACGGGCTGGCCGCGTGCGGGGAGCAGCCGTTCGAGACGCTGTCCGGCGGGCAGCAGGCGCGGCTGCAGGTCCTGCTGCTCGAGCTGTCCGGCGCGACGCTGCTGCTGCTCGACGAGCCCACCGACAACCTCGACATCGAGAGCGCGGACGCGCTGGAGCAGGGCCTCGCGCAGTTCCGGGGCACGGTGCTCGCCGTGACCCACGACCGGTGGTTCGCGAAGAAATTCGACCGGTACGTCGTCTTCGGCGCCGACGGCTCCGTACGTGAGCACGAACAGCCGGTCTGGGGGGCAGGCGGCTAGCTCGTGGCCTTCTTCGCCGCGACGACGGCGGAGTACGCGTCGACGATGCCGGCGCCGACCACGTTCTCGTCCGAGCCGCAGTTCGAGCCGCTCTTCGACAGCGCCGCGCCCTGCGCCGTGGACCGGAGGATCTGCGCCGTCCGCGTGACGTCGCCCTTGAGCGCGGGGTTCGCGGACCACATCAGCGCGACGGTACCCGTGACGTGCGGTCCGGCCATCGACGTGCCGTCGAGCCTGCCGTAGCCGCCGCCGGGCAACGCCGAGAGCACGCCGACACCGGGCGCGGCGATGTCGGGCTTCTGCCGGTGGCTGCCGTCGGCCGTCACAGGTCCGCGGCTGGAGAACGGCGCGACGTTGCCGGTGGCGTCGACCGCGCCGACCGAGAACGAGTCGGCGTACAGCGAGATCGGGTCGCGGATCGTGCCGCACCCGGGGCCGTCGTTGCCGGCGGACGCCACGACGAAGATGCCCGCCGCGGTCAGCGCGTCGACCGCCGGGCGCATCGCGTTCGCGTCGCATCCCTCCGCGTCGGGGCAGCCCCACGAGTTGTTGAGCACGTCGGCCGCGCGGCTCGGGTCGCCGTCGCGCAGCGGGTCGCCGTGCTGGGGATAGGGGGCGAGCATGAACTGCATGCAGGTGAGGTACAGCGCGGGGTCGCCCAGGTTGCGCCCGAGGTTCACGCAGCCGATCCACTTCGCGTCCGGCGCGACGCCGACGTCGTCCGCACCGACCGCGGTGCCCAGCGTGTGCGTGCCGTGCCCGCCCCAGTCCGTGGGCGACCTGCTGCCGTACCACGGGTCGAGCCAGTTGTCGTCGTCGTGCCCGCCACGGCCGCGGTACGACGCCGCGAGCGCCGGATGGGTCCCGTCGACGCCGGAGTCGGACTGACCGACGACGACGCCGGACCCGCGGTCGTGCAGCCTGTTCCACACGTCGTCGGCCCGGATCATCGTCAGGTTCCAGTCCGGCTGGCGCGGCGCCGGGCTGGTGCCGTGGTCGACCGGCGGCAGCGTGCGGATGGGGCGCAGCCGCGGGCTGTCGAGCACCTCGGCGACGTCCCCGCGGCTTTCCAGCCACGGCCGCAGCTGCGGCCCGGCGTCCACCTCGAGCGCGTTGTCCAGGTAGTACGGCGTGTAGCCGACGCCGATGTCGCCGAGTGCGCCGCGCAGTGGCCGCTGGGTGCGGTCGGCGAAGTCCACCAGCCGGTGGTAGACGGCGGTGCGCCGCGCGGTGAGGTCCCTCGTGCCGGCGAGCGACGCGACCGGCGCCTGCTGCTTCAGCACGACGAACAGCCGGTCGCCGTCGAAGCCCGGCTGGCCGCCGACGGCGTACAGCACGCCGGCACCGACGAGCGCGACGCACGCGACGGCTGCGGCCACCGCCCGTGAGCGCAGCGCGTTCGCCAGGCCCGCGAGGCCGCCACTGCCGACCAGGCCCGCGACGACAGCCAGGCCCATGGCGATGAACGCGTACCGGATGGCGTCCTGCAGCCCGAGGATGGCGTTGACCTCGTCGGGGTCGATGAACGCGAGCGGGCCGAACGCGGCCACGCCGACGCCCGCGAGCGTCGGCAGCCGGCGTGGCGCGTCACGCGACGCCGCCGCGCAGACGAACCCGAGCGGCGGGACGCAGACGGCGAGCCACAGCCCGCTCACCCGCGGGCTGAGCCCCGCGAACAGCACGCAGCAGGTGACGCCCGCGACGAGACCGCCGACGAGGACGGCGCTCGAGCGCCGCCAGCTGCCGGCTATCTCGCGCCAGACGGGGGCCAGCACCACGGCGACGAGCCAGCCGCCCGCGCCGGCGAGGGCCAGCGCGAGCAGCGTCTCGAAGACGCCGCCGAGCGCGCCGTAGAACGCCCACGGCAGCAGGGTCAGCAGCCCGGCGGCCGCCGCGACGAGTGTGCCGCCTTCGCCACGCGTGCGCGGCACCGCGAACGCCGGCAGCCGCGACAGCGTGACCGCGACGGCGGCGGCCGCCACGGCCAGGATGACCATCACCAGCATGCTCCACTGCGTGGGCAGCAGGCGTACCGGCGACACGACCGCGACGAGTCCCGCGACGACCGCCCACGCGCGGGCGACCGCCCGTGCCCGGGGATGCGTCGACACCTGCCACAGGACCGTCGACGGGACGCACACGAGCACGCCGAGCAGCAGAGTGGCGAGCAGCCACGGCGCCGTGTGCTGCTTGGTCGGGTCGACCTGGTCGGCGCCGAACGCGAGGAACTGACCCAGCACGGCGAGCGCGACGGCCCAGCCCCCGAGCAACGCGAGCAGGACCGCGACCGCCGTCCCGTTGCGCTGCTCACCACCCCCGACGGGAGCGGCTGGCGGCCCGGCCGGTGGCGGCGGTAGCGGTCCCCAGGACGGGCCGGAAGTCACCATGCCAGCGAGCGTATCGGGACGGGGCGTCAGAGGTCCTGCCGCGCCGCCCAGCGGTGCAGCTCCTCCACCGCCTTGTCCCTGCCGAGGGGACCGCGCTCCATCCGTAGCTCGAGCAGGTACTGCAGCGCGCGCCCCACGACCGGGCCCGGCGCGACGCCGAGCTCGGTCATCACCTCGTTGCCGTCGAGGTCCGGCCGGATCTTCGCCAGCTCCTCCTCTTCCTCGAGCCTGGCGATCCTGGCCTCGAGGTCGTCGTACGCGTCCGCGAGCCACTTCGCCTTGCGACGGTTGCGGGTCGTGCAGTCGGCACGGGTGAGCTTGTGCAGCCGGTCGAGCAACGGTCCGGCGTCCCGCACGTACCTCCGCACCGCCGAGTCGGTCCACTCGCCCTCGGCGTACCCGTGGAACCGCAGGTGCAGCTCCACCAGTTTGGCGACGTCGGCGATCACGTCCTTGGGGAACCGCAACGCGGTGAGCCGCTGATGCGCCATCCGCGCGCCGACCACCTCGTGGTGGTGGAAGCTCACCCGGCCGTCCGGCTCCATCCGTCTGGTCTTCGGCTTGCCGATGTCGTGCAGCACGGCCGCGAGCCGCAGCACCAGGTCCGGGCCGGTGTCGCCCTCCAGCGCGATCGCCTGGTCGAGCACGGTCAGCGTGTGCTCGTAGACGTCCTTGTGCCTGTGGTGCTCGTCGATCTCCAGCCGGATCCCCGGCAGCTCGGGCAGCACGACGTCGGCGAGCCCGGTGTCGACGAGCAGCACCAGGCCGCGCCGTGGGTGCCGCGCGCACAGCAGCTTGGCCAGCTCGTCACGCACGCGCTCCACCGACATGATCGCCAGCCGGTCGCGCATCTCGGTCATCGCGGCGACCACGTCCGGCGCGACGTCGAACCCGAGCTGCGCGGCGAACCGAGCCGCCCGCAGCATCCGCAGCGGGTCGTCGTCGAACGACCGCTCGGCAGGTCCCGGCGTACGCAGCACGCCCTCCGCGAGGTCGCGCAGGCCGCCGTACGGGTCGACGAGCGACTCGCCGCCGTGCAGCGGGAGCGGCACCGCCATCGCGTTCACCGTGAAGTCGCGCCTGGCGAGGTCGTCGACGAGCGACTCGCCGTACGCCACGTCCGGGTTGCGCGACTCGCGGTGGTACTTCTCGCTGCGGTAGGTGGTGATCTCGAGCTTGAACGCGCCCTTGCGCAGGCCGATCGTCCCGTAGGCGATGCCGACCTCCCAGACGCGGTCGGCCCACGAACGGGTGATCGCCAGCACGTCCTCCGGCCGGGCGTCGGTGGTGAAGTCGAGGTCCTCGCCGAGCGTGCCGAGCATCGCGTCCCGCACCGACCCGCCGACGAGCGCCAGGTCGTGCCCGGCCCCCTGGAACAGCCGGCTCACCTCGTCCGCGACCGGCGCGACACGCAGCAGCTCGGCGACAGCACGCCGCTGGGCACGCGTCGGCGTGCCGGACTTGTCGGGGTTCGCGGACACGACAGACAAGGATAGATGCGGGCCGCACCGGCCCGCTCGGCGCCGTCCGGCACGGTCATCGGACGCGGCAACTACGATCGGTGCGTGCCAGAAGGACACCGTCCGCGCGTCCGACGACCGTCCGGGCGCCGGCCTCGTCCCATCGAGGAGACATCCGCCGGCGGGCTGGTCGTCGACGTCGCCGACGGTGCGCCGCGGGTCGTCCTGATCGCGCGCCGCGCCCGCGACGGCGGGCTGCTGTGGTCGCTGCCGAAGGGCCACGTCGAGGCCGGGGAGACGAACGAGGAAGCGGCGTTGCGCGAGATCAAGGAGGAGACCGGCATCGGCGGCCGGATCGTCCGGTCGATCGGCGCCATCGACTACTGGTTCGTGTTCGACAACCGACGGATCCACAAGACCGTCCACCATTTCCTGGTACGCGCCACTGGAGGTGAGCTCACCGACACCGACGTCGAGGTCGCAGACGTCGCGTGGGTGTCGTTCGACGAGCTGCCGGACCGACTGGCCTATCCGAACGAACGGGACCTGGTGAGAAGCCATCCGGACCTCCTCGCGGGGATGACGTGACCCGCTCCCTCCCGCGCGTCCTGCTCGCGCTCGTCGCCGCGGCGGTGTGCGTCCTCCCGGCACTGGTCGTCCGCCCGTCCCCGGCCGCGGCCGCCAGGCAGCCGTCGATCACGCTGGCCGGCGTCTCCCCCGCGGCGCCCGGGCCCAAGGACACGCTGCACGTCTCCGGGTCGGTGACCAACCCGGGGAACGAGCCGGTCGCGGGCGTGCAGACCCGGCTCCGGGTGCAGCGCTCGCCAGTGTCCAGCCGCACCCTGCTCGCCGAGTACGCGCACGGCGAGCAGGCACCCACCGGGTCCCCCGTCTTCGGGCACGACGCCGAGGTCGGGCAGCTCCCCTCGCACGGCTCGCTGCCGTTCGACCTGCGCGTGCCCATGAGCGCGCTCGGCCTTCGCGGGTTCGGGGTCTACCTCGTCGCGGTCGAGGCGTTCACGGCGGACGGCACGCAGCTCGCGGTGCAGCGGACGTTCATCGTCGACACGCCTGACGACAAGGGCGCGCGGCCGCAGCCGACCCGGGTCGCCTGGGTCTGGCCGGTCGTGGAGCGGCCGCATCAGCTGTTCGGCGACACCTTCATGGACGACGGCCTGCGCACCAGCATGTCCACCGGTGGACGGCTGCAGCGCCTGGTCGCGGCGGGTGCCACGGCGGAGACGGCGAAGCGGCGGGTGCCGCTCACCTGGGCGGTCGACCCCAGCGTGCTGAGCCAGGCACAGGTGATGAGCCGCGGCTACCGCGTCCGGTCCGGCCACGGCTCGGTCAGGGGCACCGGCGGGCCGCAGGCCACGGCCTTCCTGAACTCGGTCAAGACCGCCACCGGCGGCCAGTCGGTGATCTCGCTGCCGTACGCCGACGTCGACGTCACCGCGCTCGTCCGGGCCGGGCTCACGTCCGACCTCACGCTCGCGCTGAACCAGGGCCGCACCACGAGCCGCCAGCTGCTGGGTGCCGAGCCGGCGGCGAGCGTCGCGTGGCCCCCCGACGGGGTGGTCGACCAGCCGACGCTGGACGCCCTCGCCGCCAACGGCACCGACACCGTCCTGCTGCGCGACTCGGCGCTGCCGCTTTCCCAGCAGCTCACGTACACGCCGGACCCGGTCGCGAAGGCGCGGACGACCAGCGGCTCGGTGAAGGTCGTCCTGGCCGACTCGACGCTCGGTGACATCGTCGGCTCCGGCGGCGCCGGAGCGGGTGAGGCGGCCCTCGTCAAGCAGCGTTTCCTCGCCGAGACGGCGCTGATAACCGGCGAACGGCCAAGCGTCTCCCGCGGCCTGCTCGTGGTGCCGCCGCGGGACTGGAGCCCGTCCGACGCGCTCGCCCGCGGGCTCATCGCCGACACGGCCGAGGCGCCGTGGCTGCAACCCACATCGCTTTCCGACCTGGCCAAGGCGAAGCCCTCGACGGCCCTGTCCAGGCAGCGGCTCACCTACCCTGACGACGCACGGCACGGCGAGCTGTCCGGCCACTACCTGGCGAAGGTCCGCAAGTTCCACGAGGTGCTGGACCGGTACTCGGCGATCTTCATCCAGCCGCCGGCCCGGATCGCCGACTACAACCACGCCGCGTTGCGCGCGATGTCGGCGCAGTGGCGTTCCCGCAAGGCGACGGGCGCGGCCCTGCTCGCCGCGGTCACCGACGCGGTGACGCTGGAACAGGGGCGGGTGCGCATCCTGCATCCCGGACGGCTGTCCCTCGCGAGTTCGGCGGGGACGATCCCGCTGACCCTCGAGAACGGCCTAGACCACGACACCGTCACCGTGAAGCTGGAGGTACGGTCGGCGAACCGGGCGCGCATGCAGGTGGGCCAGGTGCGGAAGCTGATCAAGATCCCACCGAAGACCAAGTTCACCGTGAACGTCCCGGTGAAGACCGTCGCCAGCGGGGTGATGGACGCGCAGGCGCAGCTCTACACGCCCGAGGGTGAGTCGTACAACCGGCCGACCTACTTCAGCGTGTTCTCCACCGCGTACGGGTCGGTCGCGGTGATCATCACCGTCGCGGCCCTGGTCGTGCTGTTCGGCGGCGCCGCCCTGCGCGTCGGCCGTCGCGCGCTGCGCGGGCGGCGGCAGCGCGCGGTCGAGGGCGGGGACGCATGACCGTTCAGGAGTCACCCGAGGACGAGGTCGCGCCCCCGCAGGACGTGGGCACCGGCGGGCTGCTGCGGTCCAGCGCCGTGATGGCGGTCGGCACGCTCGCCTCCCGGCTCACCGGGTTCCTGCGGGTGACGGTGATCGCCGCCGTGCTCGGCAGCACCGCCCTGTCGAACGCGTACAACACCGCGAACAACGCGCCCAACTCCGTCTACGAGCTGTTCCTCGGCGGGGTGCTCTCGGCGGTCCTCGTCCCGCTGCTCGTCCGCGCCGACAAGCGCAGCCGCGCCGAGGGTGAGCTGTACGGGCAGCGCCTGCTCACCCTCGTGCTGCTGGTCCTCGTCCTGCTGACGGTCCTCGTGGTCGCCGGCGCGCCGTTGATCCTGGACGTCATCGCCGGCGGCATGGTCGAGGAGCAACGCGCCGTCGCGATCGCGTTCCTCCGGTACTTCCTGCCGCAGATCCTGTTCCTCGGCGTCGGCGCGGTGCTGATCGCGATCCTGCAGGCCAGGCGCCGGTTCGCGGCACCGATGTGGGTTCCCGTGCTGAACAACCTGACGGTCATCGCCACCGGCCTGCTCTTCGTCTACGTCGTCGACGGGCAGCCCACGGCCGAGACGATCACCCCGGGCGAGACGATGCTGCTCGGCATCGGTACCACCGCCGGTATCGTCGTTCAGACGTTCGCGCTCGTCCCGTCGCTGCTGCGCGCCGGGTTCCGGCCCAGGCTGCGCGTCGGCTTCGGCTCCCTCGGGCTCGGCATGATCGGGCGCGTCGGCATGTGGACGATCGTCTACGTCGCCACCAACCTGGCCCAGCTGTTCGTCGTGACGAACATCGGCGGCGCGATCGACAGCCGGGTGGAGGAGGTGCACAGCGCCGTCAACTACGGCTACACCCCCTACCTGAACGCGTTCACGGTGTTCTCCCTGCCGCACGCGATCGTCGCGGTCTCGGTGATCACCGCACTGCTGCCGCGGATGAGCGGGCACGCCGCCGACGGCAGGTTCGGCCTGGTGCGCGACGACCTGTCGGTCGGCATCCGGCTCGCCGCGGTGCTCATCGTTCCGTCCGCGGTGGCCCTTATCGTGCTCGGCCGGCCGATCGGCCTGATCATCTTCCGGCACGGTTACTACACCGCGCCGAACGCGACCTACACCGGCCTGGTCATCGCGGCGTTCGCGGTCGGGCTGGTACCGTTCAGCGTCTTCCAGTTGCTCCTCAGGGTCTGCTTCGCGCTCCAGGACACCAAGACGCCGGCGCTGGTCAACCTGGTCGGCACCGGGGTCGCCGTCCTGGTCGGCATCGTCTGCTACCTGGTGCTGCCCTACCGGGCGGTGATGGTCGCGCTCGCACTGACGTACGGCCTCAACTACGTCGTCAACGCCGTGCTCACGGCCGTGCTGCTGCGCCGCCGGCTCGGCGGTGTGGACGGCAGGCGTATCGTCGGCAGCCTGGTCCGGATGATCGTCGCGGCCGTGCCGGGCGGTGTGCTCGGCTGGCTGGAGACGATCGGCGTCCGCGGCGCGCTCGGCGACTCGTTCGCCGGCGCGCTCGTGTCCGTGCTGGCGGGAGGTGTGCTCGTGCTCGGTGTGTTCGTCGCCCTCGGGCGGCTGCTGCGGGTCCGCGAGATGGGCGCCGTCATGGCCACGTTCCGCGGACGGCTGGGTCGGTGAGGATTGCACGCGGGTAGGGTCAACCCTGGAGCGGGCACGCGAGTCGTAATGATGTCCCACTCCGCACGCATAGCAGGATGGAATTACCATTGGGCTGCCTGACCCATGAGCCGGGGGAAGGACAGGTTTCGTGACGGCACGCCTCGAGCCGGGGTTCGTGCTCGACGACCGCTACGGACTGCAGGAGCGAGTCGGCGAGCAGGGTTGTGCTGCCCTCTGGCGCGGCACGGACACCGTGCTGGCGCGAACCGTCACGATCATGGTCCTGCCCTCGTCGGCACCGGAGACGGCCCGCGTACTCACGGCCGCACGCCGCGCCGCGCGCATCCGCGACCCCCGTATCGTGCAGGTGTTCGACACCGCGGCGGTCGACGACGTCACCTACGTCGTCACCGAGTGGATCACCGGCCGGACGCTGACCGACCTGCTGGTCGAGTCCGGGCCGCTGCACCCCGACCGCGCGGGTGCCCTGGTCGGCGAGGCCGCGGAGGCGCTCAGCGCCGCACACCGGATGGCCGTCTCCCACCTCCGGCTGCGTCCTGAGAACCTCGTCTGGACCGCGGCCGGCGGTGTCAAGATCACCGGCGTCGGCACCGAGGCCGCGCTCGCCGGCACGACCAGCGACGACCCGGCACGCACCGACGCCGAGGGGCTCGGCGCGTTGCTGTACGCCGCGCTCACCGCCCGCTGGCCGTACGGCGACCACGAGACGCTGCCGCCCGCGCCGGCCATGAACGGAGCGCCGCACTACAGCCCACGGCAGGTGCGCGCGGGCGTACCGCCCGAGCTGGACGCCACCACCGAGCGCGCCCTGTGCCAGCACAGCCGCAGGGGCCAGCCGCCGCTGTCCACGCCGGCGGCCGTCGCGGAGGCCCTGGCCGACTTCCCCGACCCCGCTCCGCTGGACTTCTTCGCCGAGGTCGCGGGCGAGCCCGACCGCGTCCCGCCGCCCCCCGCGGGCACCGACCTGCTGCCGGCAGGTACCGGGTTCGGTTACCGGCCGCCGCCTCCTCGGCGCGACCACAGGTGGCGGCGTGCGCTCATCGCGGTGCCCGCCGGCGTGGCGATCGTCGCCGTGCTCGCCGTCGGCGGGCTGCGGCTGGGCCTGTCCGGACTGCACTTGCCCGGTCGGGCGGCCGACACGCCGTCCTCGAGCGCAAGCACGAGCGCGACGCCTTCCGAGTCCACCACACCCGCGGGCAAGCGGCAGATCGCCGTCGTCGGCGCGCAGGCCTTCGACCCGCTCGGCGACCGGCAGGAGCACGACGGCGACACCAGCAAGGCGTACGACGGCACGAAGCGGACCGCCTGGTTCACCGACAGGTACAACAGCCCGAGCCTCGGCAACCTGAAGCCGGGCGTGGGCATCGTCTTCGACCTAGGTTCGCCGAAGGCGGTCGACTCCGTCGATCTCGTCCTCGTCGGCGAGGGCACGAGTGTGCAGCTACGGGACGCCCAGGACGACGGCTCGGCGTTGGACGACTACAAGACGGTCGCGAAGGCGGACAACACCGGCACCCACGTGACGGTCCGCCCGTCGAGCGCGACGACGGCCAGGTACTGGCTGGTCTGGTTCACCCAACTGCCGCCCGGCGGTGGCGGATATCGAGGCGGGCTCGCCGATGTGACCTTCCATCCGGCAAGCTAGTCGGGTGCGGGCGCGCGTGGGGTCGCGGAGTGACACACAGGAGGTCTCCGATGCAGACCTCCTGCAGCGTCACGTGGCCGGCGATCCGCACGCGTTCGAGCTGATCTTCACCCGACACCGCGACCGGCTCTGGGCCGTGGCGCTTCGCACCATGGGCGACCGCGAGGAGGCGGCGGACGCGCTGCAGGACGCGCTGATGTCGGCGTTCCGGCGAGCACACACGTTCCGCGGTGACGCCGCCGTCACGACGTGGCTGCACCGCATCGTGGTAAACGCCTGCCTCGACCGCATCCGCCGCCGCACCGCGCGGCCCACGCAGCCGCTGCCGGACTACGAGACGCAGGAGGTCGGAGCCGCACCCGAGAGCCTGTCCGCGCCGGACCCCGCGGTGGCCAAGGAGCTCGCCCTCGAGGTGCAGCAGGCGCTGGCCGCCCTCCCGTACGAGCAGCGGGCGGCGCTGATTCTCGTCGACATGCAGGGC
>JAFMQP010000234.1 GCA_017354575.1 Acidothermales bacterium
CCGTCGCCGCCGCACGCCTCGGCCACCCCACCGGGTTCCTCGCCCGGCTCTCGACGGACGTGTTCGGCGAGGAGATCCGCGGCCACCTGGCCGACTCCGGCGTCCGGCTCGACCGGGTGACCGAGGCTGCGGAGCCGTCGACGCTCGCGGTCGTGTCGACCGACGCGAACGGCGCGGCGACGTACGGCTTCTACACCGAGGGGACGAGCGACTTCGGCTGGCTGCCGCACGAGCTGCCACGGCTGCCCGCCGACTGCGACGCGGTGCACGTCGGCTCGCTCGCCGCCGTGCTCGAACCGGCGGCGGCCGTCTACACCGACGTGGTGGCGTCCGCGGGTCCGGAGACCGTGCGGTCGTTCGACCCGAACGTGCGTCCGGGGCTCGGCGTCGGCCGGGCCGACTACCGCGACCGGACGGAGACGTGGGTCGCCGCCAGCGACCTCGTCCGCACCAGTGACGAGGACCTCCGCTGGCTCTACCCCTACGACGACCCGCTCACGGCCGCGGCGCGCTGGGCCGAGGCGGGTCCTGCCGTCGTCGTCGTGAGCCTGGGCGGCGAGGGGGTGACCGCCGTGTCCCGTGGCGGGCAGGTGCACGTGGACGCGGAACCCGTCGTCGTCGCCGACACCGTCGGCGCCGGTGACTCGTTCTCCGCGGGCCTGCTCGTGGCGCTCGCCGAGCGCGGGGTCCTCGCGCGCAGCGCGCTCGCGGCGCTTGGCCGGGCCGACCTGCGTGCCTGCCTGGCCTTCGCCGCGCGGGTCGCGGCGATCACGTGCAGCCGTCCCGGCGCCGACCCGCCCTGGCGTGCCGAGATCGACGCTGTTCTGGAGGAGTTCCGTGGCTGACAACAGACCTGTGCTCGCGATCGACGTCGGCGGCACCAAGATTGCCGCGGGCGTGGTCGACCGCCGCGGCCGGGTCGTCGCGCTCGACCGGGTGCCGACGCCGCAGGGCCGCAGGGTGAACGCCGACACGCTGTGGCGCACCCTCGAGACGGTGCTCGACCGCGTCGTCGCGGAGTACGGCCGACGCCGCGGCTTCGCCGGCGTCGGCGTGGGCTGCAGCGGCCCGATGACCTGGCCGTCCGGCGAGGTGTCGCCGCTCAACATCCCGGGCTGGGTCGGGTTCCCGCTGCGGAAGATGCTGTCCGAGCGCTTCCCGCGCTGCGTCGTCCGGATGCACAACGACGCGGTGACGATGGCGGTCGGCGAGCACTGGCGCGGTGCGGGCCAGGGCGTCGCCGACATGCTCGGCATCGTCGTGTCGACGGGCGTCGGCGGGGGACTGGTGCTCGGCGACCGGCTGGTCAACGGTGCGAGCGGCAACGCGGGTCACGTCGGCCACATCGTGGTGGAGCCGGACGGACCCGACTGCGTCTGCGGCGGCAAGGGCTGCCTCGAGGCGGTCGCGGCCGGGCCGGCGCTCGTCCGCTGGGCGAGGGAGCGCGGGTGGCGCGAGTCCCAGCGGAAGACGCCGACCGCGCGCGACCTGTCGGTCGACGCCGCCCGCGGGCACGAGGTCGCCTCGGCCGCGCTGCGCCGGGGCGGCGTCGCGCTCGGACGGGCGATCGCGTCGGCGACGGCGTTGTGCGACGTCGACGTCGTCGCCGTCGGCGGCGGGCTGTCCCAGGCCGGGCCGCTGCTGTTCGAGCCGGCCGAGGACGCGTTCCGCACGCACGCGGGCATGGAGTTCATGCAGAAGGTGCGGATCGTCCCGGCGACACTGGGCCAGCAGGCGGGCCTCGTCGGCGCCGCCGCCCTGGTACTCGGCGAGGACACCTACTGGCCCGGCGACTGACCGCCGACCAGGCCCTGGTTGATCATGTTCTCATGATCAACCAGGGCTTCACACGACGTGCAGGGCGTGGGAAGCCGTGGTTCGGCGTGGGAAGGTTGCGTCAGTCGCCGCCCACCTTGCGGATCAGGCCCTCCTGCACCACCGTCGCGACGAGCCGGCCGGAACGGTCGAACAGCCGGCCGATGACGAGCCCGCGGGCGCCGCTGGCCGACGGCGACACCTGGTCGTACAGCAGCCACTCGTCCGCACGGAACGGGCGGTGGAACCAGATCGCGTGGTCGAGCGACGCCGTCTGCAGCCCGGCCGAGCCGATGACCAGGCCGTGCGGCACGAGCGCCGCGGCGAGCAGCGTCAGGTCGCTCGCGTACGTCAGCACGCAGGCGTGCAGCCGCCGGTCGTCCGGCAGCGGGCCCGCGGCCTTGAGCCACACGCGCGCGAGCGCCGGGTGGGCCGGGTCGTGCAGCGTGCCGCCCGGTGATGACTCCGCCACCCCCGGAATCCCTGCCGGCCGCGAGTCGCCGCCGTAGCGCACGTCCAGCGCCGCCCACTCCCGCTCGACCTGGTGCACGTCGCGGCCGGTGACGCGCGCGAGCACGTGGCCGAGCGACGGCGTCCGCTCGGGCGGGTCGGTGTCGGGCATGACGTCCTGGTGCTCCAGGCCCGGCTCGTCGATCTGGAACGACGCGGTCATGTAGAAGATCACCCGGGTGTGCTGCCTGGCGACCACCCGCCGGTCGCTGAACGAGCGGCCGTCCCTGATCCGCTCGACGTCGTACACGATCGGCACGGTCGGGTCGCCGGCTCGGAGGAAGTAGCCGTGCAGCGAGTGCACGTACCGGTCCTCGGGCACCGTCGAGATGCACGCCGACAGCGCCTGGCCCGCCACCTGGCCGCCGAACACCCGCTGCAGCTCGGTCTCGGGCTGCCTGCCGCGGTACAGCCCGGGCTCGATCTCCTCGAGCTCCAGCAGGCCGACGAGCTCCTCGATCGACTGTGGCACCGCCGCCCCTTTCCGCCGTGGTCGCGCGAACACCCCACCGCACCCCGCAAAGCCCTTAAGCTACCGGCCGATGAGAAGTTTCCGGCGCCTCCTCGCCACGGTACTGTTCGCCGCACTCGCCGCGCTCGCGCTCGTCCCGCTCGCGGCGTCGCCCGCGTCCGCTGCAGGCGACGAGCGGATCCGCTCCTACGACAGCAGCATGACCGTGGGCAAGGACGACTCGATGCGGGTCGTCGAGACCGTGCAGTACGACTTCGGCAGCTCGTACGACAAGCACGGCTTCTACCGCACGCTCGTCACGCGCATGGGCTACGACAAGGACTACCGCAGGCTCTACCCGGTCGACGACATCAAGGTGTCCAGCCCGAGCGGCGCACCCGCGGACCTGTCCACGACGTACGACGCCAACGACGTCCTGATCCGGATCGGCGACCCGGACCGGACGGTGAGCGGTGTGCAGACGTACCGGATCTCGTACCGCGTCAAGGGCGTGCTGAACGGGTTCTCCGACCACGACGAGCTGTACTGGAACGTCTTCGGCAGCGCCGGCTCCGGCTTCGACGTCCCCATCGACAAGGCCACCGCGACCGTCCACCTGCCCGGCGAGGTCACGAAGGTCAGGTGCAGCGCGGGCGCCGTCGGCACGAAGACCGACTGCGCGGACGCGTCGAACTCGGGCGACTCCGCGACGTTCCAGGCGACCTCGCTGCAGCCGATGGCGGCGTTCACCGTCGTCGCCGCCATCCCGGGCGGCGCGGGCACCATGACGAAGCCGATCCTGGAACGGATCCCCAGCTTCGCGACCGACTTCGGCCCGGGCCTCGCGAACATCATCGGTGCGGTCGCGGTCCTCGCCGTCGGTGCCGTCCTGTTCCTCCTGTTGCGGCGCAGGCAGAAGCGCGCCAAGCAGCTCGACGCCGCCGCGCCCGGGCCGGCACCGGGCCGACCGCACCAGTCGGCGTTGCGGACGAACCCGGACGGTTCGGTCGAGTTCGTGCCCCCCGGCAACCTGCGTCCCGGCGAGGTCGGCACCCTCGTCGACGAGAGCGCGGACACTATCGACGTCACCGCGACGATCGTCGACCTCGCGGTACGCCGCTACCTCGTCATCGACGAGCTGCCCGACAAGGACTGGGGCCTGCGCATGCTCAAGCCGCCCGGCCCCGAGTTCCTGCCGTACGAGCAGAAGTTCTTCGACCAGATCTTCCTCGGCAGGCCTGACCGCGTCCGCCTGTCGGACCTGAAGAACACCTTCTACAGCACGTTGAGCGCCATCAAGAACATGATGTACGAGGACATGCGCCGGCGCGGCTGGTTCGCGTCACGCAGGCCACGGCTGAGCCGCTGGGCCTGGCGCATCCTCGGCATCGTGGTGGGGATGGCCGGGTTCGTCAACCTGCTCATCATCGCGGACGGCGTGCACGGCTGGTTCGGCATCGGCTGGACGCTCATCATGCTGCTCGGCGTGGGCATCATCGTCGGCGCGGGCAAGATCCCCGGACGCACGTCGGTCGGGCTCGCCGCGCTCGCCGACGTGCACGCGTTCCGCGAGGAGATGGCCCGGCTCGACTTCGCGGCGCTGCCCGAGCAGAGCCGCGACGAGATCATGTCCCGTTACCTGCCCTACGCCATGGCGTTCGGCCGGACCAACCAGTGGACGGCCGCGTTCGGGCGGCTGGAGGCGCTGAGCCAGCGGGACAACCGCTACCGCAACTACAGGTACCGGCCGTACTGGTACTACGGATACGGCTACGGCTCCACGTTCCACGACTGGGACGCGAACCGCTTCGGCCAGTCGCTCAACTCGTTCAGCTCGTCCACGTCCAGCGCCATGGCGTCGACGCCGTCGTCGTCCGGGGGCAGCGGCTTCAGCGGCGGTGGCGGCGGCTTCTCGTCCGGCGGTGGCGGCGGCGGAGGTGGCGGCGGCTCCTGGTGACCGCCCCCGCGGTCAGCCGGCGGTGCCCGGCCGCTCGGCCCTGACGACCACGGTGCCGACCGCCTTGTCGTGCAGGCACTGACGGCGGGCGGGATCGGAGAGTTGCCAGCCGCAGTCGAGCGCCTGGAAGAGCATGCCTACGAAGCCGAACATCGACGGCAGTCCGAGGATCGCCCACCGGCCGAGCACGGCGGCCCAGCTGAGCTGCCCCGCGGGCACGATCGAGGTGACCCGGATGCCGACGAGCAGCTTGCCCAGCGTCTGGCCGCGGCGCACGGTGAGCGGCACTTCGTAGAGGAACCAGATCAGCAGCACGACGGCGCTGGACAGCGTCGCCCACGGCAGCAGCGCCTGCTGCAGCGCGCCGAGCTGCACGTCGCCGCCCTGGTCACTTAGATACTCGTCGACCAGCCGCCGGATCTCCTGGTTGTGCGAGAGCACGGCGGTCCACATGGGCAGCTGCACGACGAGGACGACGACCCCGACCACGAGGATGTCGAGCAGCCGCGCCGCGAGCCGCTGCCCGGGACGCGCCGGCTGCTGCGACACGGGCGGCGGGCCGTACGGGAGCTTGGTCGCCGTCCGGGTCACGCGGTCGAGCCCGGCGGCGGACTCGGCCGTACCGTAGAGCGGCACGTCGGAGGCGGGCGTCGGCGGGGCGTCCTCACCCCGTGCCCCGTTCGTCGCTTCGCCGTCCTGCATACGCCCATCCTGCCGCACGGTGCCGACGTGGCGACGCGCAGCGGTGCCGCCCACCGACACCGCAGGTGCGTAGCGTAGCCCGTCGGGTCGTCGCCACTCACCCACGGCGTCGGCATCAGGCGGCGTCACGCGTCAGGCGCCGGGTCCGACGATCTTGTAGATCTTGCCGGTGTCGCCTGTGGGCCCGGTCTCGTCCTTCGTCAGCACGTAGACCTCACCGTTGAGGTCCTGGCCGAAGCCCATGACGTAGTGCCCCAGTCGCCCGTCGGGTGTGGTGGTGACGCTCAACTGCTGCGTGTTCCACATGCCCGTGTCCCTTGGCTTGGCCACGAAAAGCGAGCCGTCGGGACGGTCGAAGCTGCGGCTCCAGTCACCGAACACGTACCGACCGCGCAGCTGCGGCACAGCCGTGCCCCGGTACACGTTGCCGCCGACCACGACGACGCCGAGGCCGCCGGGTTGGCCGGCGTTGGCGTACTCGATGACCGGGTCGATCAGCGGGTCGCCCGCGTCGGGGTGCCCGGCGCCGACCGTGTCAGGGCAGGTCGGCAGCTGCGTCGTCGAGTCCGCCGCGTTGAAGCAGTGCGTACCCTCCTTGACGTTCCAGCCGTAGTTGCCGCCCCTGGTCACGTCGCTGACCTCCTCCCAGCGGCCCTGCCCGGCGTCGCCGACGAGCAGCTGGTGCGTGCCGCCCATGTCGAACGACATGCGGTACGGGTTGCGGAAGCCGTAGGCGTAGATCTCGTCCAGGCCCGGTCGGCCCACGAACGGGTTGTCGGCCGGGATGCCGTACGGGCTGCCGGAGTCGACGTCGATGCGGAGGATGTTGCCGAGCAGGTTCTGCGTGACGTCCTGCCCGTTGCCGCCGGCGTTGGCGGCGTACCAGTCGTCGACGTGACCGAGCCCGACGTCGTTCGCGCCGCCGCCGTCCCCGATCGAGATGTAGAGATCGTGGTCGGGCCCGAACAGCAGCGTGCCCGCGTTGTGGTTGGACTGCGGCTTGTCCACCTGGAGGAGGGTCCGCTCGGAACCGGCGTCAGCATGG
>JAFMQP010000038.1 GCA_017354575.1 Acidothermales bacterium
CGGCGCCAGCCCGGTGACCAGACCCTCCCCGTCCATCGCACCGACGGCGACCTCCTTCGCGGGCGGCGCGACCGAGAGCCTCCGCCCGTCGAAGGCAAGCGCCTGCGACTCGACGACGACCTGGTCGCCCTGCACGGCCATGACCCTGCCCCACCTGATGCGGCACCGGTCGAGCACGGTGAGCGCGTACTCGGCGCCCTTGCTGCCGTTGCCGAGCAGCCCGCTCCACGGGTAGATGCAGAACACGTGGTAGCTGTGGTGCGGTACGCCGCCGGCCTCGACGCTCTCGGCGAGCTTCCAGAAATCCGAGCCGACGCGACGGCGGAACCGTTCCTCCATCGAGTCGCCCATCGCCCGGGCGCCGATCCGGTCGAGCAGCCCGTTGCCCACCCAGTACGCCTCCACCACCCGGCGGTCCAACGGGTCGGGCACTCCGGACGCGCCCGCGATGAGTTCCAGGTAGGGCCAGGCCCCATGGAACTGACGGGCGAGCTCGGTGAGTCCGGCGTCGACGGTGCCGGTGACGCCGTACTGGAAGAAGGTGCCGCTGTCCGGCGGGCCGCACGAGCCGCGCTGGTTCGGCGGGAACGCGTACCTGACGAACATCAACGGGCCGGGCGTGACCGCGTCGCGGCGCCGGTCCATCACCTGGGTGCCTGAGCCCATCGCCGTCATCCCTCCTGTAACGGAGCGGGGTCCGGGCCGAACACGGCGAGCGCGTCCCTCGCCTGCTCCGCCGTCATCCGCTCGAGTGCGAACCCGCTGTGGATCAGGATGTACTCGCCCGGCTGCAGCTGTCCGTCGAGCAGCCCGACGTGAACGTCACGGACGACGCCGGCGACGTCGACCTGCGCGAGCTCGGCACCTGGTGCGGCGGCCACCACCCGGCCGGGAATCCCTAGGCACATGCGACGCCCTCCGTCACCTGGACGAGCTTCCTCACCGCGCGGACGGCCTCGCCCAGAGCAGCCGTCACGACGGCGCTGAGCTCCATGCCGGGACCGAGATCCGCGGGCTCGCAACCGACGACGAGGACGCGCCCGAGCGAGCCGCCGAGCTTCGGTACCAGCGCCAGGATCGCGTCCGGCGTCATGTCGTGCGCGTCCATGAGCACCTCGGCGTCGCCTGCCTCCGCCACGGGTTCGTCGGGTTCGACGACGTAGACGCTGCCGGGTTCGCCACCTCGCTGCATGGTGTCCACCAGGACGACGAGGTCGTACGGCTCCAGCATCTGGTACGCGAGGTGGACGCCGCGGATCCCGTAGTCGCGCACCTCGACGCCGGCGGGCAACGGTTCGCGCGAAAGCCGCTCCACCACCGCGACGCCGAAGCCGTCGTCGCCGCAGAAAACGTTGCCGATGCCGGCTACCAGGATGCGCGTCATGCGTCCGCCTCCACGGGCTCGACCTCGTCCGGTGCGAAGTACAGAAAGCGGCCGTGTGCCTGCTGCAGCTCCGCCGCATCCGGGTCGTCGTCGAGCGACACCGCGAGATGGTGCTCGCCGTCGACGTCGGACAGCACGGCGGCGACGGTCGCCGGCCGGCCGGCGAGGAACATGTCCTGGGCGTCCGCGCGCTTGCGGCCGGGACGCAGCCGTACCTTCGAGCCCTTCCGCACCGCGACGCCGGCGACAATGACGGCGTCGGTCTCCGGGGCGACGGCGGCGTCGGCCTCCGGGTCCCACCAGGGCACGTCAGGTGCGGGAGCGGCGGGCACCGGATCGGGTTCCACCCGGCGTGGCTGGACGCCGAGGTACCGGACGGCACCGTGCAACCGGTCCATCAGCTCGCCCGGCATGTCCTCGACGTGGTCGATGAGCGCGGCCGCACGAGGGTCGGTCCCACGCGCCTCGCGCTTCTCCTGCTCGGTGAGCGTGAGGGTGCGCAGGCTGAGCAGCTCGTCGATCTCGGTGGCGTCCATGAAGCTCGCCGCGCTCTCGGGGGCGACCGACGGGTGGTCGTACAGGATGATCGGCGAGGACAGGAGCAGCCGGCGCGACCCGGGTTCGCCCGCGAGCACGGGGAACGTCCCCACGCTGTCGCACTCGTCGGCGTACGGCTTCGCCCACTCGGGCGGGTCGAGCACCGAGACGAACGCGGTGTCGGTGGCGAGCAGAAGGTGCGCGGCGACCAGCGAACCGCACAGTGCGTCCTCACGGTCGGCACAGCCCGGGCGCTCGGTCGTGTTGGTCACGTGCACGCGCACCCGCACCACGCCGTACGGCCCGGGCATCCGGCGCGCGGCGACGCCGAGCAGCCCGTGCAACGGCGAGCGGTCGCGTACCAGCCGACCGGCCACGTGCCCGTCCGCGTCGCGGACGTCCTCCGTGTCGGTGCCCCCGGGCACGGTGAACGGTGCGTCGTACGGCCGCGCGAGGTACGCCGCCACGGACAGCTCGAAGTCGAGGTCGTGCTGGACGGCCTCGTCCCACGGCAGGTACGTGGTGTCGCCGACGTCGAGCGACCGCACCGACGTGAAGCCGTCGGCGTCGCGCGCCTCGACGCGACGTCGCTGCACCTGCAGGAACCGCACCCTGATCCGCAGCGTGGCGTCCTCGCCCTCGACGAGGCAGTCGGTGCGGCACCACACCCGTTCCGACGGGTCGTGCTCCGCGTAGTCAGGCGGCACCAGCACCCCCCACTGCCAGCGCACCCGGTTCTTCGCGTCGGACGCGCGGTACGGGTAGAGCACGTAGCCCTCGTACAGCACCGCGTCGGCGACGGCCTCGGCCGGCGCGAAGACGTCCGCCTCATCGCTCACGGCTGCGCCTCCTTGAGCAGCCGCTCGACCGCGTCGTCCCACGACGTCAGGCCCTGCCGCGCACGGTACCGGTGCAACGCGTCGAAACACTCCCGCCCCAGCCGCAGCCACGCGGTGCCGGGGAAATGCAGGTCCATCGCCTCGCGGTACGTCGCGACCGGCAGCCGCAGCGCACACTCCTTGTGCCACGGCACGGGTTCCACCGCCACGCCTGCGGGGCCCGACGTGAACACGGTGCCGTTGAACATGAGCGTCAGCGGGATCTCACCGTCGTCGAGAGCGTGCAGGTACTTGTTCGCAGCGACGTCGAAGTCGTAGCTGCAGGGCAGGAACAGGTCGACCTCGGTGGCACCGGTGAAGCTCGGCACCATGTGGGTGAGGAACGCGAGCCGCATCGTCCGCAACGTCTCGCCCCAGCGGTGCCGTTCGCCGAACAGGTCGAGCAGGGCCTCGGCCTCATGGTCACCGTACTGCCGCTTGAGCGGCTCGATGCGCACCTGGCAGCGCAACGCGATCGCGTGCACCTTCGTGCCGGTCGTCTCGTCGACCCGCAACCGCAGCCGCACGGTGGGGGACGCGGCCATCCGGTCGGCGTCCGCGCCGACGACGGAGAAGTCGAGCTGAGGCATCTCACCCACCGCCGGACGTACGCTCACTGCGTTCGCGCAGCTTGTCGAAGAACTGCTCGATCCGCGTCCAGACTTCCTCGCCGCCGTGGAACCCAGTCCAGTACTGCCGGACGATCCCGACCAGCTCGTAGCACGCGTCGACGGGCGTGCGGAAGCACTCGAACGAACCGCTGCCGGTACGCCGGACCAGGGCGGCCTCGATGTCGGGCTCGAGCGTGTCGAGCAGCGGGTTGGCGTCGAGCACCTCCTGCCAGCTGTCCAGGTCGAGCGTCGACTCGGTGGCGCCCTGTGGGCTCGGGTAGCAGGCGACGAACCGGTCCAGGTCGGTCTGCCGGAAGAAGAAGACCAGGTCGACGGGGATCTGCAGGCGGTCCCACTGCGCGTCCGTCAGCACGAACGCCGGGTCGTACACGTACCGTTCGGGCACGGCGACGTAGCGGCCTGCGGCGGCACCCTCGCTGGTGAACAGCAGATAGCAGGCGCGGCACGTGCACATCAGCCGCCGGTCGTTCAGGTTGGCGACGTGCGAGTGCTCGTCCGCGATCGGCTCGCCGCACATCTCACAGGCCTCGCCGGCGCGTGGCCGGGGCCGCTCGGTGATCCGGCGCAGCACGGCCGCCGCCTCGGTCGTCGGCGGCTCGGTGCGCCCGGATCGCGTGAACGAACGGAGCGTCGCGAACGGTGCGCCTCGTGGTCTCGGTCCTGCGGTCATCTGCCTCCTCGCTGCCCGGCGTTACGCGCTTGCCGCGCTGGGCACGGCGATCCGCCAGCCGCTACCGTCGGGGAGCACCGGCAACGCCTCCAAGCTCGCCGGTACGCCGTCTCCCCGGCCGGCGAGCCGGACGTCGTACCGGCACCCGCAGCCAGGACATGCCAGCAGGTCGCCGTCCAGCGCGCCGTCGTGCAGCACCCCCGCGCATTGCGGACACGCGTCGCGGTAGGCGTACGGCGTGCCGGCCACGTTGCAGACCACCACGTCCAGGTCACCGAGTCGCACCCCCTGGACGCGGCCGGCGGTCACCGTCAGTTCCAGTGCCTGCCACGCACCGTCGGACGCCCCACCGTCCGACTCCCCCGGCCGGGACCCCTTGAACGGCTGGATCTGCAGCAGCGGCAGCGTGTCCTCGGAACCCACCATGCCCTCGACCTCGACCGAACCGACCTCCGGCGCGGCCTCGAGGACGGCACGTTCCACCGCCAGCTTCACGGTGACCGACGACGACGGGCAACCGTCGCAGCTGCCCTCCAGGCGCAGGTGCGCCACGCCAGCGGCGTCGACTCCCCCGTACTCGACGCCACCGGCGTGCGAACCGAGGTACGGCCGCACCTCGTCCAGCGCACGCTGGACGCGGGTGTCGACGTCGTCGGGATGCAGGTCGTGCAACAGCAACAGGTGTGCGACCAGGTCGTCCCTGGCGAGCCGCCGTACCCTTTCCTCACCGCCGTCCTCCGCGCACAGCGACCGCACCATCCGTTCCAGTCCGGTCCCGTAGAGCTCGACGATCGCACCGACGAGCTCGTCGACCCTGCCCGCGACGTCCGGGTCGGGCAGGTCCTCCAGGCCCTCGAGCAGGGTGTCGAGGCGGGCGCTCAGCGCCCTGGCGTCGTCGCCGGCCATGCCAAGGCCTCAGTACGGCTTGACCGCGGCGGACGGTGTGTGCACGTGCTCGACGACGTTGCCGCCTCCGGTGTACATGTGGACGCCGCAGGGCAGGCACGGGTCGAAGCTGCGCACCGCCCGCATGATGTCGATGCCCTTGAAGTTCTCCGGCGGGTTCTCCTCGAAGATCGGCGTGTTCTGCACCGCGTCCTCGTACGGACCCGGCGTGCCGAACGAGTCGCGGACACTGCCGTTCCACGGCGTCGGCGGGTACGGGTGGTAGTTCGCGATCTTCCCGTCCCTGATGACCATGTGGTGCGACAGCACGCCCCGGACCGCCTCGGTGAACCCGCAGCTGATGGCGTTCTCGGGCACCTTGAACGGCGTCCACGTCTCGGTGCGTCCGGCGCGGACCTCGCCCAGCGCACGCTCGGCGAAGTGCAGGGCGAGCGCGGCGGAGTACGCCTGGAAGTAGGTGCGGGCCCGGTTCCGCTCGATCGCGTTGCTCCAGTTCGGGATGTTCCACTCGAGCTGTACCTCGGGCTTGAGCGCCGTCTTCGGCAGCGTGATCTTCACGCTGTGGCCGGTCGCCTGCACGTAGTCGGTGTGCACGAGACCGGACAGCGCCGTCGACCACAGCCGCGCGATCGGGCCGCCGCCGGTGTCGAGCGGCAGGAAGTCCTTGCCGTCGAACCACCGCGGCGACATCGTCCAGCTGTACGCGTTGTCGAAGTCGCGCTTCGCCGGCTTCGGCAGCGTGTGCTGGTTCCACGGATGGCGGACGTCGACCGGGTTGCCGAGCGGGTCCTGGCTGACGAACACCTCGTGCCCGGCGTCGGCCCAGTCGTCGTAGAACGAGTGGCCGAGCAGGATGCGGATGCCGAGGTTGATGTCGACGAGGTCGTTGGTCACCAGCTTGCCGTCCACCACGACCCCCGGCGTGACGAACATCTTCCGGCCCCAGTCGGTCATGTGCTCGTACTTGAAGTCGCAGTACTCCGGGTCGTTCAGCGATCCCCAGCAACCGAGCAGGATGCGCCGCTCGCCGACGTGCTCGTACCCGGGCAGCGCCTCGTAGAAGAAGTTGAACAGGTCGTCGTGCAACGGCACGACCTTCTTCATGAACTCGACGTACCGCATCAGCCGGGTGAGGTAGTCGGTGAACAGCTGCACCGTCGCCACGGTGCCGACGCCGCCCGGGTAGAGCGTCGACGGGTGGACGTGACGCCCCTCCATCAGGCAGAACATCTCCCGCGTGTAACGGCTGACGTGCAGTGCCTCGCGGTAGAACTCACCTTCCAGCGGATTGAGCGATCGCATGATGTCGCCGATCGTGCGGTACCCGTGCTCGGCGGCGTGCGGTGCCTCGGTGTGGTTGGCCTGTTCGAGGACGCCGGGGTTCGTCTCCTTGACCATCCGCTCGCAGTAGTCCACACCGACCAGGTTCTCCTGGAAGATGTTGTGGTCGAACATGTACTCGGCGGCCTCACCCAGGTTTATGATCCACTCACCCAGGTGGGGCGGCGCGACGCCGTAGGCCATGTTCTGGTTGTAGACGGAGCAGGTGGCGTGGTTGTCACCGCAGATGCCGCAGATCCTGCTGGTGATGAAGTGGGCGTCCCGCGGGTCCTTGTTCTTCATGAAAATGCTGTACCCGCGGAAGATGGACGACGTGCTGTGACACTCGTGCACCATCTTCTGCTTGAAGTCGACCTTGGCGTAGATGCCGAGACTGCCGACGATCCTGGTGATCGGGTCCCACGCCATCTCGACGACGTCGGTCGACGTGCCACGCGGCTCGGACGGTGCCTTCTCGGTGGTGGTCATGCTCGCCTCTCAACCGACTCTCGACTACCAGGACCGGCGTGCGCCGGTCGTCAGCTCGGTCCCCTTGCTGCGCCACTTCGGTTCCTTGTCCGCCGAGCGTTCGGTGATCTTGCGCAGGCGCCTGATCGCCGAGCCGTACATACGACTCCCGGTCGCGGACACGAGGCTGCCGGGCGGCTCGTCCATGAACGGCATGAACTTGTCCGGGAAGCCCGGCATGGTGCAGCCGATGCAGATACCCCCGACGTTCGGACAGCCGCCGATCCCGTTGATCCAGCCACGTTTCGGCACGTTGCACTTCACCACCGGGCCCCAGCACCCCAGCCGCACGAGGCACTTCGGCGAGCCGTACTCCTTGGCGAAGGTGCCCTCCTCGTAGTAGCCGGCGCGGTCACACCCCTGGTGCACGGTCGCGCCGAACAGCCACTGCGGCCGCAGCGCCTCGTCGAGCGGGATCATCGGCGCCTGGCCGGCGACCTGGTAGAGCAGGTACGTCAGCGTCTCGGAGAGGTTGTCCGGATGGATCGGGCAACCGGGTACGCACACGATGGGCAGGCCGGCCTTCGACTTCCACGACCAACCGAGGTAGTCGGGTACGCCCATCGCGCCGGTCGGGTTGCCGGCCATGGCGTGGATGCCGCCGTAGGTCGCGCAGGTACCGACGGCGACGACCGCGGTCGCCTTCGGCGCGAGCCGGTCGAGCCACTCGGAGGTCGTCATCGGCTGGCCCGTCACCGGGTTGTTGCCGAAGCCGCACCAGTAGCCCTCCTTCTTGATCGCCTCGTTCGGGATCGATCCCTCGATGACGAGCACGAATGGTTCGAGCTCACCGCGGTCGGCCTTGTGCCACCATTCGATGAAGTTGTCGGCACCCTGCTCGGGCCCGCACTCGAAGTCGATCAGCGGCCAGTGCACCTGGATCTTCGGCAGCCCCGGCAGCGCCCCGAGCACGATCTCCTCGATGCTCGGCTGGGTTGCCGCCGTGAGCGCCACCGAGTCGCCGTCACAACTGAGTCCCGCGTTGATCCACAGGATGTGCAGCGGGGCTTCCTCGGTCTCCTCCGGTGTGTCGACTGCCGCGAGATCTGCGGACATCGTCGTACCGCCCTCCGCGTGTCGGCGGCCGCGCGCCTGTCACTCGCCCGACACAAGTGGCGGGTACAGGCGCGCACGCGCCATTAGGACACCAGGTCGCGAAATACGCTACGCGCCGCCCTCGCGGTTCCACCAGACATATGTGTCCACCGCTTTTGCATTGATGAAGGAATCCTGGAATTGGCCGCCGTCCGACCCGTGGCTTGCGGCGGCCGAAGCCGGATACGGTAGGCAGGCAATCTCCCCAAACGCCGCATCTGGTGGAACGATGACGCAAGACGCGCCTGCTCCGCACGGCGACGAGGTCGTCGTCCTGCCCGTCGTCGTGGTGACGCAGACGTTCACGGCCCGCCCGTCGTCGCTGCCCGACGCGGAGCACTTCGTCCGCGAGAACGTCCCGACGACGCTGCTCGACCCGGCGGAGATGCGCACCGTCTACGCCGCCATCAGGGACGCCATCCTTGCGGCCGCGAACCCCGACATCGGCTCGTTCCAGATCACCGTGCGCTGCTTTCCCGAGGACGTGGAGATCGAGGTTCTCTCCAGCGCCGACCCGCCGACGCGCGCGAGCCTGCCGCCCAAGCTCGCGGACGGTACGTTCGCCGACTGGCTGGCGAGGAACCTGCGCAGCCAGGGGCTTTCCCAGGAGGCCGCCGCGCGGCGGCTGGGCGTCTCCGTCCGCACCATCTCCCGCTGGGTCCGCGGCCAGACCGAGCCGCGGCTGCGTGACCTGCGCCGGGTCGAGGAGATGCTCGGCGGCAGCGCCCAGTCTCCGCCCTCTCCGTGAGCATGAAGGTGGGCGGCCGGTCACGACGCGCGGTAGTCCGTGACGAGGACGCGGCAGGGGCGTCCGTCCTGGTCGACCCGGGCGATCCGCACGTCGATGCCGTACAGGGCGCTCAACCGGTCCCCGGTCAGCAGGTCGGCGGCGGCGCCGGCCCCGATCTCGGTGGGCCCGTGCATCAGCACCGCCCCGTCGGCGACGTGCAGCGCGTGCTCGGGGTGGTGCGTGGTGGCCAGCAGCGTCATGCCCTGCCGTGCCAGCTCGCGCATCAGGTTGAGCACACGGACCTGGTTGTGCAGGTCCAGGCCCGTCGCGGGCTCGTCCAGCGCGAGCACCTGGCACCCGGACGCCACGGCCCGCGCGACCAGCACGAGCTGCGCCTCGCCGCCGCTCAGCTCGGTCACCGGGCGTTCGGCGAGATGCGTGATGCCGACCCGGGCCATCGCGTCCCACGCGGCGCGGCGATCGCGCCTGCCGGGGACGCCGAAGGTGGCGACGTGGCGCACCCGACCCATCAGCACCATGTCGAGCACCCGGTAGCCGAACGTGGCGCCGTGCACCTGCGGCACGTAACCCACCGGCCCGTCCCGCCGCACGGCGCCCTCGGTGGGCGTGAGCAGGCCGGCGGCGCACCGCAGCAACGTGGTCTTGCCGCGCCCGTTCGGCCCGAGGACGGCCGTGACGGTGCCAGGCGACAGCCGTAGGGACAGCCCGCGGAACACCCAGCGGCTGCGTACGTAGCGGTGTCCTACGCCGGCGAGCTCAAGCATGGTCCCAGATCCGGTGCCGGTTCCTGCGCAGCAGGACGAAGAAGGTGGGCGCCCCGACGGTGGCCGTCAGCACGCCGAGCGGCACCTCCCCCGCGGTGAGCGTGCGGGCCAGTGTGTCCATCCCCACCAGGTAGATCGCGCCCATCAGCACCGACGCGGGCAGCAGGACGCGGTGGTCCGGGCCCACCCACATCCGGACGAGGTGTGGGACGACCAGGCCCACCCAGCTGATGACGCCGCTGACCGCCACCGCACCGGCGACGACGAGCGCGACCGCCGCGAGCACGGCCCAGCGCAGCCGGCGCGGACGCAGGCCGACGCTCGCCGCGTCCTCGTCGCCGAGGGACAGCACGTTGATCCGCCAGCGAAGCGACACCAGCAGCGCCACGCCGGCGAGTATCGGCAGCGCGGCCAGCGTGACCTTGGCGTACGTCGCCGACGCCACGCTGCCGAGCAGCCAGAACACGATCGCGGGCAGCGTCGTGTACGGGTCGGCGACGTACGTCACGAGTGAGACGAGGGCCGAGAAGAACGCGCCGGTCACCACGCCGGCGAGCACGATCATGAGCACCGGTACGGCGCTCCGGCTCGCCGTGATGCCGTAGACGAGCGCGAGCGCGAACACGCCGAAGCAGAACGCGCCGCCGACCTGGAACACCGCGCCCAGCCCGAACAGCAGGGCCAGTACACCGCCGAGCGACGCGCCCGACGACACCCCGATGATCTCCGGGCTCACGAGCGGGTTGCGGAACGTCGCCTGCAGCGCGGCGCCGCCCGCGGCCAGGCCGCCGCCGACGAGCGCGGCGAGCAGGATGCGCGGCAGCCGCACCAGCAGGACGACGTTCTGCTCCGCGTCCGTCCAGGACCGGTGCAGCGGGACAACGCGGCCGACGACGATCTCGAGGACGTGCGGGAACGGGACACCGAAACGCCCCACCGACGTCGCCGCCAGCGAGATCACCACGAACGCGACGCCGAGAACGGCGAGCGGTACGGCGGTGCGGGCGAGACCTCCCGCGCGGCCGGTCACCGGACCGTGGTCGGCCGTCTCGGAGTCCGTCGCCTCACGCAGCATGGAACTGCTTGTAGTTCGCGGACGCGCCGTTCGCCTCGAGCCACAGGATCTCGTCGATCTGCGCGTCCGTCGGCGTGCGCCCGTACAGGAACCGGTAGTCCTTCACGATCTCGCCGCGCAGGTCGACGCGCTTGCCGGCGGGGAACGCGACCAGCGACAGCCAGCGCCACATGAGCGGCGACTCCTGGCTGGGCGGATCCCACCGGTAGCCCCCGAGCGGCACCTTGTAGACACGTCGGGTCCGGACGGCCGACATGTCGCGGAGCACCTTGTTGCCGTAGACGTCGTCCGGCATCGCGGCGTCGAAGTTGCCCAGCAGGACGATGTCGGGATCCCAGGCGAGCACCTGCTCCACGTCCACGCCCGCCATGCCGTTGCCATGGAGCCCGTGCGGGCCGGACGCCGGGTTCGTGCCACCCACGAGCGTGATGTAGAAGTCGTTGTACGTGTTCTTCGTCGCGACCTTGTAGCCGCCGACGAACCGGTTGAAGTACAGGATCTTCGGTGCCGGGCCCGGTGGCCTGGCCGCCTTCATCTCGGCCAGCCGGGCATGCGACCAGGCGACCATCCGCTTCGCCCGCGCCTGCTTGCCGAGCAGCGTGCCGAACAGGTTGATCCAGACGTCGAGATCCTGCTGCGTCCCGTACGTGAGGCCGAGAACCTTCAACCCGGCGTTCTCCAGCGGCGCGATGATGCCGGACCCCTCGTCGCCCCACTGGACCACGAGGTCCGGGTTCAGCGCGAGGACGCTCTCGACGTTCGGCGCGAACTCCTGGTCGGCGATACCGTGCGCGATCTTGTTCGCACGAGGGAACATCTGGCCCATGACCCCGTCGCGGATGGCGAGCCACGACACCTTGTGCATGCCGACCAGGTGGTCGGCGCTCTCGTCGACGGAGATGAACATCGCGGCCGCGGGCATCGGGATCGTCACCACCCGGCGTACCGGACGCGCGAACGTCAGCTTCTTGCCTCGTTGGTCGGTGACCGAGATCGCCGCGGACGACTCGTGTGCTCCGGGGGTGGCCGAGCCGCAGCCGGCCAGCACCGCTCCCCCCGCGCCACAGCCCAGCAGGCCCAGCAGCGACCGCCGGGTCAGCGTTCGGCTCGTGCTCGAACCGGTTCCTGGCACTGCCACTGCCATGTGGACCATCTGCCCTCGGTCGGCGACTCGAGAAGATCGCAGAATTCCAAGATGGCTGGAATTCGAGAACTCCCGGTGCTTTCCCGAGCGTGGCCGCCAGCTTCGCCTTTGTCAACGGGAGACGGTCAGTCCTGTCAGGACATTCGTGACGAAGCGGCGGGACGGACCATCGAATCCAGCCATTCGCGCCAGGCGCGGACACCGTCGTCGCGAAGGGCGCTGATCCTGACGACCTCGACGTCGGGCCGGAGCCGGCGCGCGAACTCGACGAACCGGTCCGAGTCGAACGGGACGTACGGGAGCAGGTCGATCTTGGTGAGCAGGACGAGGTCGGCGGACCGGAACATGTGCGGGTACTTCAGCGGCTTGTCCTCGCCCTCGGTGACCGACGCCAGCACCACGCGGGCGTGCTCGCCGAGGTCGAACAGCGCCGGGCACACCAGGTTGCCGACGTTCTCGACGAACACCACCGACCCCGGCGCCGGACCGAGCCGGCGCAGCGCGTCCTGCAGCATGGGCGCGTCGAGGTGACATCCGGTGCCGGTGTTGACCTGGACCACCCGGCCTCCGCCCGCCTGGATGCGCTCGGCGTCGAGGAGCGTCTCCTGGTCGCCCTCGACCACCGCGGTGTCACGCCGCCCCGCGAGCTGCCGCACCGTCTGCTCGAGCAGCGTGGTCTTGCCCGCACCGGGCGAGCCCATCACGTTCACGGCGAGGATGCCGCGTTCGTCGAGCCAGGCACGGTTGGCCGCTGCCACGACGTCGTTCTTGGCGAGGATCCGTTCCTCGACCCGCACCGTGCCGGGCGTGGTCGTCTCACCGTGCTCGTGGGGGTGAGCGCGGTGATCGTCGTCGTGCGCCGTCTCTCCGGCCGGGTCGCCTGGAACGGTGACGCGTACGCCGTCGGTGTCACCACAGCCGCAGGTGTCGCACATCCTCACACCACCTCGATGTTCAGTATTCGCAACTGGTCGCCGCCCAGTACCTCGACGTCGGCGCTGCCGCAGTCGCACAGCACGAGCACGTCGTCGGTGTCGAACGACGCACCGCACGCACGGCATCGCGCACGCCCCCGCGGTTCGGAGATCTCGAGCGCGGCACCCTGCACGCAGGTGCCGTCGGACACGACGTCGAAGCAGAACCGCACGGCGTCCGGCATGACGCCGGACAGCCGCCCGATCTCCAGCCGCACCGTCGTCACCCGCCGGTCCGGCACGCGGTCGGTGATCGTGTCGACCACCCCCTGCGTCACCGCCAGCTCGTGCATGCGCATCCCCGGATGTCGGCGTGCCCACAACCGTACGCCCACCGGAACGCGCCCACCACCGCGTGCGGGCGCTCCCGTCGCCTATACGATGCCTGGCGAAGTCCGCCACCATGGGGAGACGCCGGTGAAGTTCCTGGTCATGTGGAAGCTCCGGCTGGAGCTGCTCTCCCCCGAGGTCGCCCGCGCCGTGTCGGCCGTGCCCGAGTACGGCGAACGGTTGGAAGGACAGGGCAAGGTCATCGCGCGCTACCACATCGTCGGCGCCCACGGCGGTGCGTGGATCTACGACGTCGACTCGCACGAGGAGTTCGAGCGACTGCTCGGCACCTCGCCCGTGTTCAACTTCGCCGAGTACACGGTCCATCCGCTCGCGGCCATGGCTCCGTCGGGCCGGAATCGCCGGCAGGGCAGTGGTTGACGGGCGCTCGCGGCCGGTACCAGACTTTGCGGCACGGAGGCGCGTCATGAGCGACGGCATCATCGAGCGCGGTCACATGGTCGTCTCGCAACGTCTGCGGCAGCGGCGTCGCGAGCTGGGGCTGACGCAGAAGCAGGTCGTCACCCGGCTCTCCCGGCAGGGCCTACGGACCACGAACAAGACCCTGAGCTGCCAGGAACACGGCGCGGGGCTGGACGTCGCGCACGTCTCGCACCTCGCCTCCGCGCTCGACTGCACGACGACCTACCTGCTCGGCCTCACCGACGACCCGCACAGGTGGGAACCCGACCCGGCCGACGGCCGCTGGCGACGGCGCACGGAGGCGGCCAGCATCGCGCCCGAACCCGTGCGGCCGGCCCCGACGGGTACGGGCAACTGGATTCTCGGTCCCGCCGTCCCCGCCCGCCCGGCGCGCCGCACCCGCGCCACCCACTAGCGTCCTCGCCGGTGAGGGACGAGTTCACCGAGCCGCGCCTTCGCCGCGGCGGGTTCCGACCACCTCTCGACAGTCCGGCCGGTCCTGATGTCGAGGATGCTGTACGGGGCGTCCCGGGCGCGGCGTCACGAGCGGCGGCACGTACGGACGGGCATAGGCGAGGACGGTCGTGTGTTCGGCCGAGAGCCCGAACCTGCCGTAGACCAACCACACGACGTGGTCGGGCACCGTCGTCGCCGGTCCGTCACCATGCTGCATCGTGGCTGCCCCATCCGTTCGAGGCTGTTCCAGCATGTGCCGGCGGGCTTACCGTGGAAGGCGAGACGGCTGTACAGTCCTGCCGATGCCGAACAGGGTCCGTCGCTGTACAAGGGGCGCGCGATACGGTCAACGGGGTCGTGGCTGGTCTACTTCGGCAAGGAGCTGCGCCTGCACCGCGAACGCGCCGGTGTGACGCAGACCGACCTGGCCGAGCGCCTCGGCTGGGCAACGGGCTGATCTCCAAGATCGAGCGGGCCGCGCGGCTCACATCGCCGGACGACGCGTCATCCGCGATGGTCAGGGAGCTGAAGGAAGATGGATAGCTTCGAGGCGGCGGGGGGCGCAAGTCGTCCTACTCCGACGCCCAGAACAACTGCGTGGAGGTCGCGCGGGCCGGCGAGGTCACCGGCGTGCGCGACAGCAAGGACCGCGACGGCGCGGTGCTGACGTTCGGCGGGCGCGCGTGGACCGGGTTCCTGACCGCCATCAGAGCCGGTCGGCTCGACTGACGACGACGGAGCACGGAGGGTAGGCGTCTCCGCGCGCGAAGGGTGAGCCCGGGCACGCACGGTCCGTTCTCCGTGACCGTTTCTTGACAGTGCGCACGGTACGTCCGAGTGTTCTTCCGGGACGGCGTGTGGACAGACGCCGTCCGCTGGTGCCGCCGTCGTCTATCTGCATGTCCCCACGGGAGCCTTCCCCGTCCCACCTCGGGAGCCGCCATGCGTACCACACGTACCGTCCTCCGCCGCCTCATCGCAGGCGCGGCCGCATCGCTCGGTGTCGCGCTCACCCTGAGCGCACCGCAGGCACATGCCGCCACGCCCGCGGGCCCGGCGGCCGCGGCGAAGCTCGCCGCCGCCCTGGGCGGCTCGCACACCGCCGGCAGCTACGTCGACCGGTCGGGCCGGTCGGTCGTCGCCGTCACCGACGCGGCGAGCGCCGCGAAGGTGCGTGCGGCGGGCGCTGAGCCCCGGCTGGTCACCCGCAGCGGCGCGCGGCTCGCCTCGGTCAAGAGGTCGCTGGACGCCTCCAGCCTGCGCATACCCGGCACGTCGTGGTCCGTCGACCCGGTGACCAACCAGGTGCTCGTCACCGTCGACTCGACGGTGACCGGCGCGAAGCTGGCCAAGGTGCGCTCCGGGCTCGCGAGGTACGGTTCGGCCGTCCACCTCACGCACGCGGCAGGCGTCTTCCGTCCCACCATCTCCGGCGGCGACGCGATCTACGGCGGACAGTACCGCTGCTCACTGGGCTTCAACGTCCGGTCGTCGAGCGGCACGTACTACTTCCTCACCGCCGGGCACTGCGGCAACATCGCGTCGACGTGGTACGCGAACGCCGCGCACACCAGCGTTCTCGGCACCAGGTCCGGCACCAGCTTCCCGGGCAACGACTACGCCATCGTCCGCTACACGAGCTCGGTCAGCCATCCGGGCACGGTCGGCTCGCAGGACATCACCAGGGCCGGCACGCCCACCGTCGGTCAGACCGTCAGGCGGCGCGGGAGCACCACCGGCATCCACTCCGGCCGGGTCACGGCGTTGAACGCCACCGTCACCTACCCGGAGGGCACGGTGCGCGGCCTCATCCGGACGACCGTGTGCGCCGAGGGCGGTGACAGCGGCGGGCCGCTCTACAGCAGCACCACCGCTTACGGCCTCACGTCCGGCGGCAGCGGCAACTGCACCACGGGCGGCACGACGTTCTTCCAGCCCGTCACCGAACCACTCGGCGTCTACCACGTCTCCGTGTACTGACCTGTCGATGACGTGAGCGCCTCACCGG
>JAFMQP010000235.1 GCA_017354575.1 Acidothermales bacterium
TGCACGCCTGCCAGCTCGATCCGGCGCAGGGTCGCCGCCCGGTACGCGCGGTACCCGCCGGTGACATCGCGCAGCGGCAGCCGCAGCATCCGCCGCGCGTACGCGTTGCCCGCGCGGGAGAGCACGGTGCGCGCGAGCGACCAGTTCGCGACGCTGCCCTCGTCCACCCAGCGGGAGCCGAGGACCAGGTCCGCGCCGTCGAGCGCCTGCAGCAGCGAGGGCAGCTCCTCCGGGTGGTGCGAGCCGTCCGCGTCCATCTCGACGAGCACGTCGTACCCGTGCCGCAGGCCCCAGTCGAAGCCGGCGAGGTACGCCGCGCCCAGACCCTGCTTCCCAGCACGGTGCAGGACGCCCACACGGTCGTCCCGCTCGGCCAGGCCGTCGGCGATCTCGCCGGTGCCGTCCGGGCTCCCGTCGTCGACGACGAGGACGTGCGCGGCGGGCACGGCCCGGTGGACGCGCTCCACCAGGGGCGTGATGTTGTCGCGCTCGTTGTACGTCGGGACGACGACGAGCACGTCGCCGAGCGCGGCGGTCACGTCCGGCCGCAGCGTGGTCTGCGACCGCTCTTCGCGGACACGGCTCACCGGATCGGCTCCCAGGGCGGGGTGAAGGCGAACCAGCGGTGCTCGCCGCGCGGCGTCGGCAGCGGATGCCGTCGCCAGCCGCGCAGGAAGCCCGGCGGCTTCGCCCTGTGCGAGACGTACACCGCGTCCTCGTGACGGGCGGTCGCGAGCAGGCCCGCCTTCGTGGTGTTCTGGTTGTGGCCGCGCCACTCCTCCTCGCGGCAGCCGAGCACGTAGCCGATCGGGACGTCGTCCGTGCCGGTGATGATGCAGGGCGTGCGGACGCCGTCCCGCTTCAGGGCGGCCGCGGCGGGCTGGTAGCCGAGCGCGGCGGTGGTGTGGTCGCCGGACTCGTGGACGAGGACGGCGACCTGGCTCGCGACCTGCAGCGCGAGCACGAGCGCGACGGCGACGGTGACGGGCGACCGGAACCGCCGTGCACCCCCGACGAGCCGGCCGAGCAGGACGCCGACGGGCAGCGACAGCAGCGCGTACGCGGGAACGAGGAAGCGCGGCGCGGCGTAGGTCAGCGTCAGCAGGTAGGACAGCCCGATCGACGCGCCACACGCCGCGGGGACGGCCGTCGCGGCGAGCTCGCGGGTTCGTGCCGCGACCACGAGGCCGAGCGCGACGAGCACGGGGATCGCGAGCCACCACAAGGTGAGCACGGGGCTCGCGAGGTGGCCGGTGCACGGGCGGCAGAGCAGCGGTCCGTCCAGGCTGCGCAGCTGGTAGTAGACGCCGACCGGGTGCCAGGCGAGGCCGCCCTCGATCTGGCTGGCGCGGTGCAACCGCGCCACCGGACCGCCGAACCGTTGGTACGACTCGACCAGCCACGGCGTGAGCCCGAGTGCCGCGCCGGCGAGCGCGGCGCCGTACAGCGGCAGCCTGCGCCAGCGCCGGCTCACCAGCATCGCGACCGCGAGCGGGACGACCAACCAGAACGCGTCGGACGGCCGCACCAGTGCGACGAACGCCAGCCCGGCGCCGACGCCCGCGAGCGACCAGCGCGAGGCGCCGTACCCGTACCGGACGAACCAGCCGACCGCCGCCAGCGCGCCGAGCGCGACCCAGGTGTTCGGCATCGCGGAGGGGCCGTAGAACAGCACGACCCACAGGCTGCCGAAAACGAGCGCCGCGAGCGGGACCGTCGCGGGTCGGCGGAACACCCGCAGCCACGGCCAGAACCCGGCCACCAGCAGCACGCCGGCGAGCACCGCGAGGTACATCCGCAGCGCCACCGTCGACGCGGTGACGTGCACGACCGGCGCGATCAGGTAGGTGACGCCTCGCGCGCGCGGCGCGCTGAAGAACCCCGCGGGCACCCGCGGGCTGACCTGGCTGGCGTAGAGCGCCTCGTCCCACCCGAGCGCCACCCGCGGCACGACCACCACGAGCATCGTGGTGACGTACGCCGCCGCCACCGCGAGCAGCCACGGCCCGGGCCGCCGCGTGCGTCGTGCGGTGGGGTCCACGGGGTCCTCGGGTGCGGGCAGCGACGCCGACGCCGTCCGCTCGCGCGTGAGTGCCATGCCACCGCCGTCCACTGTCGCCGTAGTCGTTACTACCGCGATAGTGATCGCGGCGGCTTCACTATGTGCGGGACACGCTGAGAGCGACCTGAAGTGCCGCCGCGCCGCCCGTCCCGGCTTGTCCGCGGCGGCCGAAGAGGTCTAACCTCCTACCACAAGATCCGCGACGACCCCGTGAGGAGTGAGGGTGCCACGCTTCGACGGGCGGGTCGCGGTCGTGACCGGCGCGGCGGGGGACATCGGCCGTGCGATCGCCGTCCGGCTCGCCGGCGAGGGCGCGCACGTCGTGGTCACCGACGTCTCCGCCGCCGTGCGGGAGACGGCGGCGGACGTCGAGGGCCGCGGCGGGTCCGCCACGGCCGAGGTGCTCGACCTGTGCGACGCCGCCGCCCGGGACGCGCTGGTCCGGCGTGTGGTCGGGACGCACGGCCGGCTGGACGTCCTCGTCAACAACGCGGCGTACCACGGTGCCCGGCGGGACTTCCTCGACGTGACCGAGGCGGACTGGCGCCGTGTCCTCGACACGAACCTCGTCGGCACGGTGATGCTGAGCCGCGCCGCGGCGGCGCACTTCGTCGCGAACGGCGCCGGCGCGATCGTCAACATCGGTGCGATACAAGAGGTCCTGCCCGTGCCGACGTACGCCGCGTACGCCGCGAGCAAGGGCGGGATCACCGCGCTCACCCGCGCGCTCGCCGTCGAGCTGTCGCCGCGCGGCGTGCGGGTGAACCAGGTGGCGCCGGGCGTGATCGAGACCGGCAACTTCATCGGAACGCTCGACAACGCCGACACCGCAAGGGTTTCCGACATCGGTAGCCCGGCACTGCTGCCCCGTGCGGGACGCCCCGACGAGGTGGCGGCGGCCGTCGCGTACCTCGCCTCCGACGACGCGTCGTACGTCACCGGCGCGACGCTGCGCGTGGACGGCGGCCGGTCGCTGTCGCGGCGCCCCGACCCGTTCCAGGAGAGCTTCGGGGAGGATCGGCCGGCATGAGGATCCGTGACGTCCGGGCGTTCCAGGTGCCACCGCGGTGGATCCTCGTCCGCGTGCGTACCGACGAGGGCGTCGAAGGGTGGGGCGAGGCGATCGTCCCGAAGCGGGTGCGGGCCGTGCTGGGCGCTGTGGCGGACCTCGCGGACGTCGTCGCCGGGGCGGAGCCGTACCGCGTCGAGGACCTGTGGCAGCGGATGCACCGCGGCGCGTTCTTCCGCTCCGGCCCGGTGCTGGCGACGGCGGCCGCCGCGATCGAGCAGGCGCTGTGGGACGTCAAGGGCCGCGCCGTCGGCCTGCCGGTGTACGAGTTCCTCGGCGGCGCGGTGCGCGAGCACGTGCGCAGCTACGCGTGGATCGGCGGCGACCGCCCGTCCGACGTGGTCGCGCACGCGAAGCTGCGGCGCGAGCAGGGCTTCGACGCGGTCAAGATGAACGCCACCGAGCAGCTCGACTACCTGGACCGCAACTCGCAGGTCGACGCGGTGGTGGACCGGGTCGGCGCGCTGCGGGACGCGTTCGGCCGCGACCTCGCGATCGCGTTGGACTTCCACGGCCGCGTGCACCGGCCGATGCTGCGGCCGCTGCTGCGCGCGCTGGAGCCGTTCGGGCTGATGTGGGTCGAGGAGCCGCTGCCGCCCGGGCACGAGGACTCGCTGCCGTCGCTCGTCGCCGCCGCGGGTGCGACGCCGATCGCCACCGGCGAGAGGCTGCTGGACCGCTGGCACGTGCGGCGGGTGCTCGAGCAGCGCGCGGTCGACGTGCTGCAGCCGGACGTGTCGCTCACCGGGCTGTCCGAGCTGGCGAAGATCTGCCGGATGGCGGAGGCGTACGACGTCGCCGTCGCGCCGCACTGCCCGAACGGGCCGGTGTCGCTTGCGGCGTCCCTGCAGGTGGACATGGCGTGCGGCAACATCGTGATCCAGGAGCAGAGCCTCGGCCTGCACTACAACCAGGGCTACGACGGGCTGCCGCCCGGCGACCTGCTCGACCTGGTGCCCGACCCGGCGCCGCTGCGCACCGTCGCGGGCCGGCTGGCCCGGCCGGCCGGTCCCGGCCTCGGCGTCGAGCTGGACGCCGCGCGCATCGAGGCGGCGGCGACCGCGTGGCACCTGCCCGACTCCGACTGGACCTACGACGACGGCCGCTACGCCGAATGGTGAGCGTCTCGCTCAGCCGGGGGTCTCGTCCGTCGGGAGCAGCCGCACCAGGACACCGCCGGGCTTGTGCGGCACGACGCCCTCGCCGCGGAACCCGACCGGGTCGCGGTCACCGGAGAGCCTGACGCCGGTGACGTGCGCGACCTTCGGCACGTCGTACCAGAGCTCCACCTCGACCGCGTTGTGCCCGCCGATCCTGATCCGGTCCGGCTGGCGGCGTACCGCCATCGCGAACGGGTCCGGCCGCGCGGGCGGCCCCGTGACGCCGGCGAGCGTCTGCTGCCTGGTGACGTAGTCGTGGAACGCGGGGTCGTGGTTGTCGACGCGCAGCCGGATGTCGCAGAACTGTCCCTCGGGCTCGCCCTCCGCGTGCGTGCCCTGCACGGCCGTCAGCCCGCAGCCGAAGGTGAGCACGGTGAACGTCAGGTGCCCGTCGACGACGGGCTTCGCCATCGGCCGGCCGCTCGCGCCGGGCGTCGGCGTCGGCGCGGCCGACCGGGGGCTCGGCGCCGAGCCGTGCAGCAGCCAGCCCACGACGCCGCCGACGACGAGCGCCGCCACGAGCGCAGCCGCCTGCGGCGCGCGCTTCGAGTACGCCGTCATTCGTCGAGTATGCGGCAGATCCCCGACACGACCCCGGCGTTGACGGGAAGTGACGCGTGCCGGGCCCCGGTGACGGCGATGCTGCGCACGTCGAGGTCGTCGTGGACGAGTACCGCGGTCTCGCGCGGCGACATCAGCTGGTCGAGGTCGCTCCAGAAGCAGACGAACCTGGTGCGGCAGCCGCCGGCGGGCCCGGCGAGCTCGGCGAGCAGCGGGCTGCCTGGCAGCAGCTGACCGGTCATCCGGTACGGCAGCAGGCGGGCGAGCGTGGTGCCGTGGTGCGGCGTGCCGATCGTGACGAGCGTCGCCGTCCGCTCGTCCCCGTCGAGGAGCTGCACGTAGTAGCGGGCGACCAGCCCGCCGAGGCTGTGGCCGACGATGTGCACCCGCTCCTCGCCGGTCTCGGCGCAGACGCGCCCGACCTCCTCGGCGAGGCGGGCGGCGGCGGTACGGGCGTCGCCCGGGAACGGGTGGGCGTTCAGCGCGTACACGTTGCGGAAGCCGCACCGGCGCAGCTCGCGGGCGAGGATCGTGTACACCGACCTGTTGTCGGCGAGCCCGTGCACGAGCAGGACGGGCACGTCCGCGTGCGCGGCCGACGTGGCCATGGGCTCGGTGTGGCGGCGCAGCGGGCCGAACGGGTCGGCGGGCGACCAGGACAGATAGCGGTCGGACACCAGCCCGAGCGGGTACGTCGCGGCGTGCGCGGCCACCCACGCGGCCTCGCCGAGGGTGGCGCGTGCGGCGGTGACCGTCCTGGTCGTGGCGGCCACGGCGGCGCGGTGCCAGGCACGCAGCAACCGCCGGCCCGGTAACCGGTCGTAGACCTCCCGGGCCGCCTGCGGCGCGCCGACGTCCATGTCGATCTGCAGCGTAGCCGGATCCGGTGTCGGCGAACGCCGTTCGCGTGAGCTGGTTACCCTCTCGGTGAGGAGCGCGTGACGATGGAGGCGGCGATGTGAGCGGCAAGATCAGGGTGGTCGTGGGCAAGCCGGGCCTCGACGGCCACGACCGCGGCGCGAAGGTCGTCGCGCGCGCGTTGCGCGACGCGGGCATGGAGGTCGTCTACACCGGCCTGCACCAGACGCCGGAGCAGATCGTCGAGACGGCGATCCAGGAGGACGCCGACGGCATCGGGTTGTCCGTGCTGTCCGGCGCGCACATGACCCTGTTCCGCCGCCTCGTCGACCTGCTAGCCGAGCGGGACGCGTCCGACATCGTCGTGTTCGGCGGCGGGATCATCCCCGAGGCGGACATCCCCGAGCTGGAACGCATCGGCGTCGCCAAGGTCTTCGGCCCCGGCGCGACCACGGCGGACATCGTCACCTGGGTCCGCGCCCACCTCGGCCACGAGTCGCAGTCCCAGCCCGCCTCATAGCCCGCCCCGCAGCCCATCCCGGGCCCGCGTCACTTCACATGGCGCCGCGTCACTTCACATGGCGCCGCGTCACCTCACATGGCGCCGCGTCACCTCACATGGCGCCGCGTCACCTCACACGGCGCCGCTCGACGAGAACCGGGCATTCCCGGGCAGAATTTCGAGTCGCGCCATGTAAAGACGAGTCGCGCCATGTGAAGTGACAGACGAGAACGCGACCCCCGAGGTGTGGGCTCGGAG
>JAFMQP010000039.1 GCA_017354575.1 Acidothermales bacterium
GGTGTCGGCGATCACGCCGACACCGTTGGGTGAGGGTAAGACGACGACGACGGTGGGGTTGGGGCAGGCGTTCCGGCACATCGGCCGGACGGCGTCGATCGCGATCCGGCAGCCGTCGATGGGGCCGACGTTCGGGATCAAGGGTGGTGCCGCGGGCGGGGGGTACTCGCAGGTGGTGCCGATGGAGTTGTTGAACCTGCACCTGACCGGTGACTCGCATGCGGTGACGGCGGCGCACAACCTGCTGTCGGCGATGATCGACAATCATCTGTATCAGGGCAACGCGTTGGATCTGGACCCGTACCAGATCACCTGGCGGCGGGTGCTGGACGTGAACGACCGGGCGTTGCGGAACGTCATCGTGGGGTTGGGCTCGAGGGCGGACGGGGTGCCGCGGCAGACCGGGTTCGACATCACCGCCGCGAGCGAGGTGATGGCGACGTTGGGGTTGACGACGTCGCTGACCGACCTGCGGGAGCGGCTGGGCCGGATCGTGGTGGGTTACACCCGGGCGGGGGAGCCGGTGACCGCGGAGCAGTTGCAGGCCGCGGGGTCGATGACGGTGATCATGGCCGAGGCGATCAAGCCGAACCTGTTGCAGACGCTGGAGAACACGCCTGTGCTGGTGCACGCGGGACCGTTCGGGAACATCGCGACGGGTAACTCGAGTGTGGTGGCGGATCTGATCGGCCTGCGGGGCAGTGACTTCCACGTCACCGAGGCCGGGTTCGGCGCGGACATGGGCGCGGAGCGGTTCTTCAACATCAAGTGCCGGGTGTCCGGGGAACGCCCGGACGCCGCGGTGGTGGTGGCGACGGTGCGGGCGTTGAAGGCGCACTCGGGGAAGTACCGGGTCGTCGCCGGCAAGGACCTGCCGCAGGGGCTGCTGCGGGAGAACCCGGACGACGTGGTCGCCGGGGCGGCGAACCTGCGGAAGCAGATCGAGAACATCAAGCTGCACGGCGTCTCCCCGGTGGTGGCGGTCAACGCCTTCCCCACCGACCACCCGTCCGAACACGAGGCGATCAAGGCCATCGCAGCCGAGATGGGCGCGAGGGCGGCGGTGTGCACGCACTTCGCCGACGGCGGCGCCGGCGCCGCCGAACTCGCCGAAGCCGTCGCCGAGGCCGCCGACGAACCGACGCGGTTCCGGTTCCTCTACCCGGACGAGGCGTCGCTGAAGGAGAAGATCGAGAGCGTCGCGACCAAGGTGTACGGCGCCGACGGCGTCGACTACACCCCCGTCGCCGACAAGCAACTCGCCACCTACGAACACGCCGGGTTCGGGCACCTACCCGTCTGCATCGCCAAGACCCACCTGTCCATCTCCTCCGACCCCGCCCTCAAGGGCGCCCCCACCGGATGGCGACTACCCGTCCGCGAAGTCCGCGCCTCCGTCGGCGCCGGGTTCGTCTACCCCCTCTGCGGCGAGATGCGCACCATGCCGGGCCTCGGCACCAACGCCGCCGCCACCCACATAGACATCGACGACAACGGTGAGATCGTCGGCCTGTCCTGAACCGATACGCTCGATGGTCGTGGACGGCACGGTCGAGGGTTTCCTGGCGCGCATGGCGGAGCGCACGCCCGCACCGGGCGGTGGTGGTGCATGCGCGGTGGGCATCGCGATGGGCGCGGCTCTCGTCGCGATGGCGGCGCGTTACTCCACGAAGCAGCTGCCGGACGCCGACGCGATGGCGGCGGCCGCCGACGAGCTCCGGGCGGAGGCGCTTCCGCTCGTCCAGGCCGACGCCGACGCGTACGGCGCGTTCCTAGAGGCGATGCGCGACACGAGCGACGAACGCGACCAGCGGATCGCCGTGGCGTCGCAGGCGGCGTGCGACGTACCGCTGCGGATGACCGAGCTCGCCGTCCAGGTCGCCATGCTCGCCGCCCGCGTCGCGTCGGACGGGAACCCGCGGCTCGTCGGCGACGCGAACACCGGAGCGCTGCTCTGTTCCGCCGCGGCGCGCGCCGCCGCGCACCTGGTCGCGACGAACGTCAAGTCGAGCGGTCTCGACCCCGTGCTGGTCGAGCGGGCGGACGACAACGCCGGGCGGACGGCGCGAGCGGCGCGACAGATCGGAGGGCGCGAATGACGGCCACGAGCATCGACGGCAACGCCTACGCGGCAGACCTGGAGCGGGAGGTGGCGGCCGACGTCGCGGCGTTGGCGGAGAAGGACATCCGGCCCGGCCTCGCCACCGTCATCGCCGGTGACGACTACGCCTCCCGCACGTACCAGCGCCGGCTGCAGCAGCTCGCCGAGAAGGTCGGCTGTCACTACGTCTGCGAGGCGCTGCCGGCGGACGTGCTCGAGGCCGACGCGATCGCCGCGGTCGGCAAGCTCGACGCCGACCCGCGGGTATCCGGCATCCTCGTGCTGCGCCCGCTGCCGCCGCAGGTCTCCGAGGTCGCCGTCTACCGCGCGCTCGACCCGGGCAAGGACATCGAGTCGGTCCACCCGGTGAACACGGGTCTGCTCGCGTTGGGCCGGCCCAGGTTCGTGCCGTCGACGCCGGCGGCGGTGTTCCACATCGTCGACCGGTTCTACCGCGACAGCGACCGCGACCCCAAGACCGTGCTCGCCCGCAGTGTCATGACGTTCGTCGGCCGGTCCGACAACGTGGGCAAGCCGATGGTGTTCATGGCCCTGGCGCGCAACGCCACCGTCGTCTCCTGCGACGTGCACACGTACAAGGCCGGCAAGCTCTACGACCTGACGGCACAGGCCGACGTCCTGGTGTCGGCGGCCGGCGTACCCCGGTTGCTGTCCGGCGAGCACGTCAAGCCCGGCGTGCTGGCGATCGACGTGGGCATCAACCCGGTCGACGACCCCGTCACGGGACGCACCCACCTGGTCGGTGACCTCGACTTCGAGTCCGTCGCGGAACGCGCCGAGGCGGTGACGCCGGTGCCCGGCGGCGTCGGCCCGATCACCGACGCCTGGCTGCTGCGCAACACCGTCCGCGCGGCTCAGATGGCCGCCGCCGCCGAGGCGGCCCGCGGCAACCTCGGCTTCTGACATCCCCTCGTGTCCCGGCACGCAACGGTCGTCCGGGTGCCATACTCGGTCGTGCCCGGGGGTCGAGGGTAGGCAGGGATGGCGAGGGCGCACGAGTACGAGGTCACCGTCACGTGGACCGGTAACCAGGGCAGCGGCACGAGCGGCTACCACGACTACGGCCGCTCGCACGAGGTGACCGCGTCCGGCCCCCCGCTGCTCGAGGGCTCCGCCGACGCGTCGTTTCGTGGCGACGCGGCGCGGTGGAACCCGGAGCAGCTCCTCGTGGCGTCGCTGTCGCAGTGCCACATGCTCTGGTACCTGCACCTGTGCGCCACAAGCGGCGTCGTCGTCACGGCGTACGCCGACCGCGCGGAGGGGACGATGGCCGAGTCCGCCGACGGGTCCGGCCGGTTCACCGAGGTGGTCCTGCGGCCGCGCATCACCGTCACCGACGAGGACATGCTCGACCGCGCGGCCAAGGCGCACGACGAGGCGCACCGGCTGTGCTTCATCGCCAACTCGGTGAACTTCCCCGTCCGCCACGAGCCGGCCTTCGTCGTGGCCTGACGCGGTCACGCTCCCAGCATCGCGGCCAGCTTGGTCAGGGTGTTCCAGTTGCGGCCGGTCGCGACCACACCGAGGTTCTTCACCGCGTACGTGCCGACGTCGGGCGCGGCCATGATGCCGTCGGGACACCACTGGTAGATGACGCGGTCGCCGAGCCGGATGCGATCGGGGTCGAGTTCTACCGGGTCGTTCGCCTCGACCAGCGCGGGGTCCGGTGCCGCCGAGAGGAAGTGCGCCAGGTAACGCGAGCCCTGCTCGGCCGCCTCGGGGAACGGGTTCGCCGCGATGACCGCCGCCAGGTCGGCGCCGTCGCGGACGACGCAGCCGACGGTCATGCCGAACGTGGCCTCGACGGCCTTCTCCATCCGGTTCGCCACCTCGGCCGGGTCTCCCTCGCCGGTGAACACCGCGTTGCCGCTGCGTAGCAGGGTCGCGACGTCGGTGTAGCCGAGTTCGGTCAGCAGCGTGCGCAGGTCGGCCATCGGTATCTGCTTCGCCTTGCCGACGTTGATCCCGCGCAGGAAAGCGACGTATCTGGTCATGCGTACAGTTCACCATCCCCGGCCACAGGCGTCTTGTACGAACGCGTCAACCGGCGCGCAGGCCGTCGGTGATCGTGCGGAACACGCGCTCGCGCGTCCGGTTGTCGCCGCCCACCTGCACGGCGTAGATCGCACCCTTGAGCAGCGCCGTCAGGTCGGGCATGCCGATGTCGGTACGCACCGCGCCCGCACGCTGCCCGCGCCGCAGCAGCCGCCCGAGCGCCTTCATCATCGCCTCGCTCCTCTCGGCGACCGCCGCCCCGAGGTCCACGCCCGAGCCCGCGAGCACGTCGGTGAGGTCCCGTTTCGTCGTCGCGGTCTCGGCGAGCCGGCCGAGGAAGTCGAAGAACGCCGCGCCCGGGTCCTCGGAGCGGGCGAGCCCGGCGGCTTCCTCGATCAGCTCGTCGACCTGGTGGACCACGACCGCCTCGAACAACGCCTCCTTCGTCGGGAAGTGGCGGTAGACGGTGCCGGCACCGACGCCGGCCCGGCGGGCGATCTCGTCCAGAGGAACGCCCACGCCGTGCTCGGCGAACGCCTCCTGCGCGGCGGCGAGCACGCGGTCGCGGTTGCGGCGCGCGTCCGCACGCAGCGGCCGGTCAGCCATCGGCACTCCCCTCGTTGACAAGCGGGGCGAGCGTTCCGTATCTTCTGAGCGGGTCCACCGTTCCGATTAAACCAGGAGTCAGCACATGACCGAGCCCACCACGCCCGTACGGACCGCGCGCGAGGTCGCCGAGCGGGTGTACCGCATGGTCGAGCACGGCGACGTCACGTTAGCCGACCTGTTCGCGGCGGACGGCGTCCTCGAGTACCCGTTCACCGGGCCCGGCATGCCGTCCCGCATCGAAGGGCGCGACGCGATCGCCGAGTTCCACGGCAACCTGTCTCGGCTGCGCACCCGGATCGCCCGCGAGGGCGTCGGCTGGACGCTGCACGAGACGGCCGATCCCCAGGTCGTCATTGTGGAGATCGAGCACCACGGCAGGATCCTGCCGGAAGGCAAGCCGTACCAGAGCATCGCGGTGGGCGTCATGCGCGTACGCGACGGCGAGATCGTGTCGTACCGCGACTATATGAACCCCCTGACCGTTGCCGCCATCGCCGGCGTCGACCTGCCGGGCCCGGCGTCCTCGGAGTGAACGGCGCGGTCGGCGGTCACGCGAGGACCCTGCCACGGGTCTCCGGCAGACCCAGTAGCGCGAGCACGGCGATCCCGTACGCGAGCGCGCCGAACAGCATCGCGCCGCCGATGCCCACGCTCACGGCGAGGAACCCGACGATCGTCGGGAACACCGCGCCCACCGCGCGGCCGAAGTTGTAGGTGAACCCCTGGCCCGTGCCCCGCACCGCGACGGGGTACAGCTCGGCGAGGAAGGAGCCGAAGCCGCTGAAGATCGCGGAAGCGCAGAAGCCCAGCGGGAACCCGAGCACCATCACGAACGAGTCGCCGGTACCCACCGGAACCCCGGCGTACGCCACGATCAGCACCGCGGACAGGGCGGCGAACAGCGCGAACGTCCGGCGCCGGCCGAACAGGTCGGAAAGGTAGGCACCGACGGCGTAGCCCAGGAACGCACCTGTGATGGCGAACGCGAGATAGCCTCCCGTGTTGACCACGGACAGGTGCCGCGTCGTCTTGAGGTACGCGGGCAGCCAGGTCGCCAGCGTGTAGTAACCACCCTGGACACCGGTGGCGAGCAGCGAGGCGAAGAAGGTCGTACGGGCGAGGCCGTCCCGCCAGATGGCGAAGAACGAGGCGCGCGGACGGACGGCTTCGGGCAGCCCGGCCGCGTGGGGCGCGTCCTTCACCCGCTTGCGCACGTAGATCACGAGCAGCGCCGGCAACGCGCCCGTCCAGAACAGCACCCGCCACGCCATCGCCTGGTCGACCAGGTTGAACACGATCTCGTAGACGATGACCGCCAGTCCCCATCCGACGGCCCACGAGCTCTGGACGAAACCGACGGCGCGACCGCGATAGCGCGGATGCGCGTACTCCGCCACGAGGATCGCGCCGATCGCCCACTCGCCGCCGAAACCGATGCCCTGCAAGGCGCGCAGGACGAGCAGCGTGTCGAAGTTGGGCGCGAAGCCGCAGAGCACCGTGAAGACGGCGTACGTGCCGACGGTGATCATGAGGGTACGCACCCGTCCGATGTGGTCGGCGAGCAGCCCGGCGAGCGCCCCGCCGACCGCGGACACGACGAGCGTGACCGTGCTGAGCAGACCGGCCTGCCCCGTCCCGACGTGGAAGTACGCCGCGATGGCCACGAGGCCGAGCGGCAGCACCTGGTAGTCGTAGCTGTCCAACGCATAGCCGCCGAACGCGCCGGCGAACGCACGTCTGCCCGCCTTCCCGAGCGTGCGCCACCAGGCGAACCGGCGCCGGTCGAGCCCGGCGTCCGCGGATGTGGTGTGGAGAGTACTCATCATGCGCCTCGCTCCCCGATGCGACGGCTGACGGTCCGGACCCAGATTAGAGGATTGTTGAACAATCCTGCAATAGGCTTGTGCTACGTTGTCGGTGTGAGCGACGACGGCCTCGAGTCCGATCGCGCTCTTCTCGACCGTGCCAGCACGGCCGAGAAGGTCGCGGAGATCCTGCGGACGCGCATCATCCAGGGATACTTCAAGCCGGGAGCCCGGCTGGTCGAGGGCTCCATCGACGGAGCGCTCGGCGTCTCTCGCAACACGTTGCGTGAGGCGTTCCGACTGCTCACCCATGAGGGTCTGCTCGCCCACGAGCTCAACCGCGGTGTCTTCGTCCGGGTCCCCTCCGTCGACGACGTCGTGGACATCTACCGCGTACGCAAGCTGGTGGAGTGCGGCGCCGCGCGCCAGGTGCGGCGGAACTCCTTGCAACGCAAGGCGATCCAGCGTGTCGTCGAGTGTGTGCAGGACGGCGAGGACGCCGCCGGTGAGTCCGACTGGCTCGCCGTCGGCACCGCGGACATCCGCTTCCACCAGGCGGTGGCGGCACTTGCGGGCAGCGAGCGCGTCGACGACGTGATGCGCCGGGTGCTGGCCGAGCTGCGACTGGTGTTCCACGTCATGGCCGACCCGCGCCGGTTCCACGAGGCCTACCTGCCGCGCAACAGGGAGATCGCGGACGTGCTGGGCACCGGCAGCGGCGCGGCGGCGGCCCGGATGCTGGCGGCGTACCTCGACGACGCCGAACGCCAGCTCGTGCACGCGTACCGCCCGAAACGCCGGGACCTGAACGCGGTACGGAAGGTGCGCGCATGACGGGCGACGGCCGGTGGCAGTTCTGGATCGACCGCGGCGGTACGTTCACCGACATCGTCGCGAAGCGGCCGGACGGCTCGCTGGTGACGCACAAGCTGCTCTCGGACAACCCGTCGCGCTACGACGACGCGGCCGTCGCCGGCATCCGGCAGCTGCTCGGCGTCGCGCCCGACCGAACCGTCCCCACGGACCGGGTCGAGGTCGTCCGGATGGGCACGACCGTCGCGACGAACGCGCTCCTCGAGCATCGCGGCGAACGCACCGTGCTGGTGGTGACGAAGGGCTTCGCGGACGCCCTGCGCATCGGCTACCAGGACCGGCCGCGCATCTTCGACCGCCACATCCAGCTGCCGGAGCCGTTGTACGAGCGCGTCGTCGAGGTCGACGAACGGATCGCCGCGGACGGCACGGTGCTCCGCGCGCCCGACCTCGACACGCTCGCGGACCAGTTGCGTGCGGCGTACGACGACGGCATCAGGTCGGTGGCCGTGGTGTGTATGCACAGCCACCTGCATCCTGCGCACGAGCAGGAGATCGGCGAGGTAGCGGAGCGCATCGGCTTCCCGCAGGTGTCGCTGTCCAGCGGCGTCAGCCCGGTGCAGAAGGTCGTGCCGCGCGGCGACACCTGCGTCGTAGACGCGTACCTTTCCCCCGTGCTGCGTCGCTACGTCGAGCACGTCGCCGCCGAGCTGCACGGCGTACGGCTCGCGTTCATGCAGTCCAACGGCGGACTCGCCGAGGCGACACACTTCCGTGGCAAGGACGCGATCCTGTCCGGGCCCGCCGGCGGGATCGTCGGCATGGCACGGATGTCGCGGCTCGCCGGATTCGACAAGGCGATCGGGTTCGACATGGGTGGCACGTCCACGGACGTGTCGCACTATGCCGGCGAGTACGAGCGGGTCTTCACGACCGTCGTGGGCGGCGCACGGCTGCGCGCACCGATGCTCGACATCCACACGGTCGCGGCGGGTGGCGGCTCGATCCTGCACTTCGACGGCAGTCGTTACCGTGTCGGGCCGGACAGCGCGGGTGCCGATCCCGGACCTGCCTGCTACCGCAACGGCGGGCCGCTCACAGTCACCGACGCGAACGTCATGCTCGGCCGGGTGCAGGCGGGGCAGTTCCCGCGCGTCTTCGGCCCGGACGGCGACGAGCCGCTCGACGTCGACGCCGTGCGCCGCGGGTTCGTCGAGCTGGCGGAGGAGATCGAGCGCACCACCGGCGACGCACGCCCTGCGGAGGAGGTGGCGGACGGGTTCCTGCGCATCGCGGTCGCGAACATGTCCAACGCGGTCAAGAAGATCTCGGTGCAGAAGGGCCACGATGTCACCGGCTACGTGCTGACCACGTTCGGCGGTGCCGGCGGCCAGCACGCGTGCGCGGTGGCCGAGGCTCTCGGCATCAACACCGTGCTCGTGCCGCCGATGGCGGGTGTGCTGTCCGCGCTCGGCATCGGCCTCGCCGACACCACGACGATGCGCGAGCAGTCCGTCGAGTGCACGCTCGACGAGGGAGCGCTCGGCGAGATCCGAGACGTCGCCGACAAGCTGGCCGGCTCGGCACGCGACGAACTGCTCGACGAAGGCGTGCCGGACGAACGGATCGGGGTCACCCGTCGCGTGCACGTCCGTTACGACGGCACCGACACGGCGGTCACCGTAGGCCTCGCCGACCTGCCGGCGATGAGGGCGGAGTTCGAGGCCAGCCACCGACGGCTGTTCTCGTTCCTCCTGGATCGCCCGCTGGTCGCCGAGGCCGTGACCGTCGAGGGTGTCGGCGTCACCGACCAGCCCGACCTCGGCCGCCCGAACGACCCGGGCGAGCACGGTACGGAACCCGTCGACACGGTGCGGATGTTCGTCGACGGCGCATGGCGGGACGTCGCGCTGTACGAGCGCGAGCGGCTGACGTCCGACGTCGAGGTCGTCGGTCCCGCTGTCGTCGCCGAGGCGAACGCCACCACCGTCGTTGACGACGGGTGGTCCGCATCGCTTACGCCGCAAGGGCATCTGCTCGTTCGGCGGGTGGTCGCCGCGACCGGCTCCGAGCGCGTGAGCACCGCCGTCGACCCGGTGCTGCTGGAGATCTTCAACAACCTGTTCATGTCGATCGCCGAGCAGATGGGCGTGCGGCTCGAGGCGACGGCACAGTCGGTGAACATCAAGGAACGCCTGGACTTCTCCTGCGCCATCTTCGACCCTGACGGCAACCTGATCGCGAACGCGCCGCACATCCCCGTGCACCTCGGCTCCATGGGCGCGGCCGTCAAGGAGGTCGTGCGGCGCAACGAGGGACGGATGAAGCGCGGCGACGTCTACGCCGTCAACGACCCGTACCACGGCGGCACCCACCTGCCCGACGTCACCGTCATCACCCCGGTCTATGGCGACGAGGGCGAGGACGTGCTGTTCTACGTCGCCTCGCGCGGACACCACGCCGAGATCGGCGGGCTCACACCCGGTTCGATGCCGGCGTTCAGCACGACGGTGGACGAGGAGGGGGTGCTCTTCGACAACTGGCTGCTGGCGTCCGGCGGCCGGTTCCGCGAGGAGGAGACGCGGCGGCTGCTCACCGGGGCGGCGTACCCGTCGCGCAACCCGGACACCAACCTCGCCGACCTGCGTGCCCAGATCGCCGCGAGCGAGAAGGGGATCGAGGAGGTCGGCAAGATGATCGACCACTTCGGACTGGACGTCGTGCAGGCGTACATGCGGCACGTGCAGGACAACGCCGAGGACGCCGTGCGCCGCGTCGTCGGCACGCTGGCGGACGGCGAGTACGCGTACGAGACCGACTCCGGCGCAGGCATCCGCGTGTGTGTCACCGTCGACCGGGACGCGCGCGAGGCCACGATCGACTTCACCGGCACGTCGCCGCAGTTGTCGACGAACTTCAACGCCCCCACGTCCGTCGCGACCGCCGCGGTGCTGTACGTGTTCCGCACGCTGGTCGGTGACGACATCCCGTTGAACGACGGCTGTCTGCGTCCGCTGCACGTCGTCGTACCGGAGCAGACGATGCTCTCGCCTGCCTATCCGGCGGCCGTGGTCGCGGGCAACGTCGAGACGTCGCAGTCGATCACGGGTGCGCTGTACGCCGCGCTCGGCGTACAGGCCGAAGGGTCGGGGACGATGAACAACGTGACGTTCGGCAACGAGCGGTACCAGTACTACGAGACGATCGCGTCCGGATCCGGTGCCGGAGAAGGGTTTCCGGGCGCACCCGCGGTGCAGACGCACATGACGAACTCGCGGCTCACCGACCCGGAGGTTCTGGAGTGGCGGTTCCCTGTCGTCGTCGAGCGCTTCGCGATCCGGCGTGGCAGCGGCGGCGAGGGGCGCTGGCGGGGCGGCGACGGTACCGTACGGCGGCTGCGGTTCACCGAGCCGGTCACGGTCAGCACGCTGTCGCAGCACCGGCGCGTGCCGCCGTACGGGCTCGCCGGCGGATCACCGGGCGCGTTGGGGCACAACCGCGTGGAGCGTACCGACGGCACCGTGGCCGAGCTCGCCGGCGCCGACTCCGCGGACCTCGCGGCCGGCGACGTCCTCGTCGTGGAGACGCCGGGCGGAGGCGGTTACGGCCCACCTCACTGACGGTCCCCAGCGGTCACGGGTCGCGGTGCTCGCGTTCCTGCAGTGAGGCGAGCATTCGGTTGTACGCATCCAGCGCGGCCTCGTCCTCGTCGACGTCGGACGTCGCGTCGACGTCGGCCGCGACCGCACCGCGGCGCGCGGCGTCCAGCCACGAACCCATGCTGTCGCGCCGCGTCTTGTCGGCGAACCACTGCGCGGTGACCACAAGCATCGCCACCAGCATCAGACCGTCGCCGAACGCCCACATCACCGCGCCGCCGGCGTGCAGGTCGTCGAGCGGCGACGGCCCCCAGTCGCGCGGCATCATCCCGGAGACCCGCAGCGGGTCGTTGGCCGTCATCATCAGCACCACGCCGACGACGGTGTCGGCGCCCATGCCGACGAGGGTGAGCACCACGCGCACCGGGTACGACGGCTGCCACCTGATCGGCTCGGTGGCGAGAATGGTGAGCAGGAACAGGTAGCCGGCGACGAGGTACGCGACGATCTCGACGTCGTGCAGCCACATCCGCGTCCGCATCGCGTACATGAACGACGTGAGGTGCGTGCCGATCAGCACGACGGCGTAGAGGACGAGCGTGAGCCCCGGGATCGTCACGGCGGCCACGACCCGTCCGCGCAGCACGGGCTCGACCCGACCGGCGACGTCGCGGAGCAGGGTCAGCGGCCGGCCGAGGACGAGCAGGCCGGGCGCGAGCATGATGAGCATCAGGTGCTGCACCATGTGCATCCAGTACAGCGTCGCGGCGTACGCGTCGATCGCGCTCTGCAGGGCTACCGCGACCATGACGACGCCGAGCAGGAACGCGACCAGCCGTCCGGCCGGCCACCGGACGCCTCTCCTGGCGACGACGACCATGCCGGCGACGTACGCGGCGGTCGCGAGCGCCAGCAACAGGGTCCCGACCGGGGCGAAGCCCCACGTGCCCAGCGCACTCGACCAGGTGAGCGGCGGCAGCATCCGCATGCCTCCCACGCGCACCCTCCTCACGGACGTTCCATCGACGCCGGTCGATTGACGTTGTCATCGACCAGGATCGATAATCTCTCCCGTGACCACAGCGACGACCACCGCCCCCTCCCTCGACGCCGACGCGGCGCGGACGTATGCGAGCTGGTTCGCCTGCCTCGCCGAACCCACCCGCGTCCGGCTGCTGCACACCGTGGCGACGGCGCCCGGCGAGATCACCGTCGGGGCGCTGTCGGAGCGGCTGGGCATCAGCCAGCCGACCTGCTCGCACCACCTCCGCAAGCTCGCCGCCGTCGGGTTCGTGCGGCTGCGCCGCGACGGCACGAGCACCCGCGTGTCGGTGAACGAGGCGTGCTGCACCGGGCTCCCCCACGCCGCTGACGCGGTGATGGGCACGGTCGCCATGACGTCGTCGTGCTGCTCCCCGGCGCCCGCCGGCGACGGCGTCGTCGTCCGTGCGCTCGCCGACGACGACTGGCCGGACGTGCGCCGCATCTACGCAGAGGGCATCGCGACGAGGAACGCCACCTTCGAGACCGACGTGCCGACCCGCGCGGCGCTCGACCGCAAGTGGCTGACGGGACACCGCTGGGTCGCCGAGCTCGACGGCGTCGTCGCGGGCTGGGCGGCCGCGACGGCGACGTCCGCGCGCGACTGCTACGAGGGCGTCGTCGAGACGTCCGTGTACGTCGGTGAGGGACACCGCGGCCGCGGCATCGGCCGCGCCCTGCTCCGTCACCAGGTCGGCGCCGCCGACGAAGCAGGGATCTGGACACTGCAGACGTCCGTGTTCCCGGAGAACAAGGCGAGCCTGACGCTCCACCACGCGGCCGGCTTCCGCACCGTCGGCGTCCGCGACCGCATAGCCAGGCTCGACGGGCGGTGGCGCGACACCGTGCTGCTGGAACGCCGCAGCTCCTGCTGCTGAACCCGACGCACCGCTACGAGACGGCCGTCGGGTGGCGGGAAAGCTCGGTCGCGCGGCCGACGTCACGGGTCGGGCGCAGGCGGTAGGTGTACGCGTAGTCCTCGTCGGCGAACAGCTTGTACGCGTCGTGCGTCTGCGCGCCCCAGCTGTCGTCGCCGCCGACGCCCATCTGCCGGTGGTTCAGCCGCAGCACGACGTCCTCGCGCGACGTGAGCTGGTAGGCGTGCCGCGCACCTACCGACAGGTCCTCGGGCGTGGAGCGCGACACGTTCATGTCGAGCAGCGGTTCGCCGGATGCCAGCAGCCCGACGCCGTCCTCGCCCGTGAGCGCGACCCAACGGACGTCGGTGCGCTCGCCGTTCTCCTGCGGCCTGACGTAGTCGGTCCACAGCTCGCCCACGGTGGACGAGTACAGCCCGATATCGGTGCCGTTGTTGCGATCCCGGTAGTTCTCCTCCGGGCCCCGGCCGTACCACACGACGTGGTCGAGCTCGCCGGGGAGGAACAGCATGGTGCCGACCACCGGGATGTACGGCAGTGATGCCGCGCCCGGGTGCAACATGTTGTCGACCTTGATCTCGCCGTTCCCGAAGACCGTGAACGTCGTCGCATACGTGGACGGGGTCGCCGTCGGCAGCATGCCCGTCACGGTGATGCGTACCGCGCGGTCGGATACCGGCTCGACGCCGACGCCGGTGACCTTCCGGTCGGTGCCGGCGTAGCGCCAGGTGCCGTTGCGGCTCAGCTGGCCGTTGCCGATGTCGTTGTCCGTCGGCGCGCGCCAGAAGTTGGGCTCCGGCCCGGACGTGACCAGCGGTACGCCGCCCGCCTCGTACCTGCTGATGACACCGCTCGCCCTGTCGACGGTGACCGTGAATCCGCTGCCGTCGACGGTGACCGCGTCGTCCGTCTCGCGGTACGCGATCGCCGGAACGGACGACAGCGGCACAGGTAGCACTGCGGGCCCGCCGAAGTCGACGGGCAGCTGGTCTCCTGCGACCTCGAAGCCAGGGTCGGCCCAGGGCGTCGGCTTCGTCGTCGTGAACGACAGCCGCAGGAAGTACTCGGCCCCGGGTACGTGCGACGCCGGCTCGCGGACGGGCAGCCTGACGACCCTGCTGGACGACGGTGGGACCTCGAGCTGCTCCGCGGTCAGGCCGCCCTGCTGCACGCACCTGCCGTCGGCGTACAGCTCCCAGCGGCCTGCATACTCGTTCACGTTGGTGAACAGGTACTCGTTGGTCAGCCGCACGACGCCTGACGCCACGTCGTCTCCCGCGGAGACGTTGATCGCCTGGTAGACGCGCTTGACCTCGACGGCCTTGCCGCCGGGCTCGCGCGTCGCGGGCAGGATGCCGTCACCGCAGAAGTTGGCGTCGTTCGGGTTGTCGCCCCAGTCGCCTCCGTACGCGAGGTAGGTCAGCTCAGCCGCCCGGCGTTCCTCATACCCGGCCGTGCCGGCGTCGAACCAGAACCGCACACCTGCGTCGTTGGGCTCGCGGTCCGACGACGCGAGTTCGGCTGCGCCGAGCGCCCTCGCGTACACGCGGGCGCAACGGATCCGGCCGCTGAACAGCCGGCTCGGGTGCTCCGCGTCCGCGCCGAGCGCTACGGCGACACTCGTGCTCGCCGGCGCCTTGTCGGTGCTCGTCGTCGCCACGCACTGCCCGTCGACGTAGAGCGCCACGCTGTGCGCGGCGTCGTAGAACACACCGGCGACATGGTGCTCTCTGCCGACCCAGTCCGCCGGAAACGGTGCTGTCACTGCGATCCACGTGTCCGCGTAGACGTGGAACTCGATGTGGCCGTCCGTCTGCTTCAACGCGTACTGGTGGTCGCCCTTCGCGATGATCGGCTGGTGCCCGCTCACCGACGTCGGCGTGACCCAGGCCTCCAGCGTCAGCGAACCCGTGAGGTCGAGCGCGTCGTCCCGGTCGAAGACCGCCGCGCCGGACAGCCCGTCCCTACGGTCGAAGGACGCGCCGGCTCCCAGCTCGGAGGTGAGTGCGTCGGGTCCCGTCTCGGTCAGCAGCTTCCGCTTCGGTGTCGGCCAGGTGAGGACCTGGTCGGCGAAGTCCCAGATCCAGCCGCCCTGCAGCACGTCGTGCGCACGTACGAGATCCAAGTAGTCCGCGAGGTTCCCGGTGGAGTTGCCCATCGAGTGTGCGTACTCGATCATCACGTACGGCCGCGTGTCGCCGGTGTCCTTCGCGCGCTCCCCGACGCGCGACGGGCTCTCGTACATCGCCGACCGGATGTCACTGACCTCCGGCCGGTTGTCGCCCTCGTAGTGGATGACGCGCGTGGCGTCGTACGAACGGACCCAGTCGTGCATGGCGACGAAGTTGCTGCCGCCGCCGGCCTCGTTGCCCAGCGACCAGATGACGACACTGGGATGGTTCTTGTCGCGGTGCACCATCCGCTGCACCCGGTCGACGACCGCCGCGGTCCAGTCCGGGTCCGAGCCCGGATAGCGGTCGCGCACGCCGTGGGTCTCGACGTTCGCCTCGTCGAGGACGTAGAGGCCGTACTCGTCGCAGAGGTCGTACCACATCGTGTTGTCGGGATAGTGCGACGTGCGGACGGCGTTGATGTTCATCCGTTTCATCAGCGTGATGTCGCGGACGAGGTCGTCGCGAGTGAGGGCGCAGCCCCGGTCCGGATGCGTCTCGTGCCGGTTGGCACCGCGCAGCGACACGGGCTGCCCGTTGATCCGCATCAGCCCGTCCTTCAGCGCGAACTCGCGGAAGCCGACGCGCGCGGACATCGTCTCGGTCACCCGTCCGGAAGGGTCGCGCAGCCGCAGCACGGCGGTGTAGAGATCGGGGTGCTCGGCCGACCACAGCAGCGGCCCCCGCACCTGCTTGGCGCCGTGTACGGTCACGTCCTCGCCGGACGAGACCGGCGAGCCCGCGCCGACGTCCGCCGTGATCGCGAGCGGTTCCGGCCAGACCGCGTTCCCGCCGGCGTCGTAGAGCTGCGTCTCGACGGTGTACCGCCCGGGCACCGCGC
>JAFMQP010000236.1 GCA_017354575.1 Acidothermales bacterium
GCATCGCCACACCGGTCCAGGACCGGCTGCACTTCGTCGCGTTCGACCTCACCACGGACAGCCGCGCGGAGCTCGTCGACCTGCTCCGCCAGTGGACGGCGGCCGCCGCGCGGATGACCGCGGGCCACGCCGTCGGCTCGGGAGCCGAGCCGCGCGTCGCCGAGGCGCCGCCCGACGACACCGGCGAGGCCGTCGGCCTGCCCTCGGCGCGGCTCACCCTCACCGTGGGCTTCGGCCCGTCGCTGTTCGAGCAGGACGGCAGGGACCGGTTCGGCCTCGCGAAGCGGCGGCCCGGGGCGCTCGCCGAGCTGCCGCACTTCCGCGGCGACCAGCTCGACCCGGACCGCTGCGGCGGCGACATCGCCGTCCAGGCCTGCGCGGACGACCCGCAGGTGGCTGTGCACGCGGTGCGCAACCTGGCGCGGATCGGCTTCGGCCGGGTCGGCGTGCGCTGGTCGCAGCTCGGTTTCGGCAAGACGTCCTCGACGACGCCCGGACAGCAGACGCCGCGGAACCTGTTCGGCTTCAAGGACGGCACCGCCAACATCTCCGGCACGGACGAGGAGGCGTTGGCGCGGCACGTCTGGGTCGGCGACGAGGGACCCGCGTGGCTGCGCGGCGGCTCGTACCTCGTGGCCCGGCGGATCCGGATGCACATCGAGACGTGGGACCGCTCGTCGCTGTCCGACCAGGAGACGACGATCGGCCGCACCAAGGGCGTCGGCGCCCCGCTCGGCGCGACCAAGGAGCGCGACCCCGTCCGGCCGAAGACGCTGCCGCCGACGTCGCACGTCGCGCTCGCCCACCCGGACAGCAACGGCGGCGTCCGCATCCTGCGCCGCGGCTACTCGTTCGTCGACGGTGCCGACGGCCTCGGCCGGCTCGACGCGGGGCTGTTCTTCATCGCGTACAACCGCGACCCGCGCACGCAGTTCGTGCCGCTGCAGACCAAGCTCGCCGGCCACGACGCGATGGCGGAGTACCTGCAGCACACCGGTTCCGGCGTCTACGCCGTCCCGCCGGGTGTGCGGGGGAAGAACGACTTCTGGGGCAGCGCACTGTTCGCCTGACGGTCAGTGGCCACTGACCGGCCGCCACAGGCCGGTCAGCGCGACGCCGTGGGCCGCGAGCAGCCGTCGGAACGCGGGCAGCGACAGGCCGACCACGTTGGACCAGTCGCCCTCGATGCCCTCCACGAACGGTCCGCCGAGGCCGCTGATGGTGAACGCGCCCGCCACCTGCTCCGGCTCCCCGGTGGCGGCGTACGCCTCGATCTCCTCCTCCGACGGCGTACCGAACGACACCGTGGTGCGGACGACCGCGGCGTGCTCGACGCCGGACGCCGTCGCGACGACGCAGTGGCCGGTGACGAGCGTGCCGACCCGGCCGCGCATCCGCCGCCAGCGGCGTACCGCGTCGGCGGCGTCCGCGGCCTTGCCGAGCACCTCGCCGTCCAGCTCCAGCAGGGAGTCGCAGCCGACGACGAGGGCGTGCGCGCCGGCCAGCCGGTCCGCCACCGCGTGCGCCTTCGCCCGGGCGAGCACGGCGGTGAGTTCGTCCGCCGAGTCGGCCCGGTACGGCGTCTCGTCGACGCCGGACACCACGACCTCGGGATTGAAGCCGGCGCCCCGCAGCAGGCCGAGCCGGCCGGCGGACGCGGAGGCCAGGACGAGGCGGAGCGCACCGGGACGAGCCGCGTCCGTGTCGGTTGTGATCACTGTGTTGCGCTCCGTCGCTATGGTTTCGGTTCCCTGTACGAAGCTGGCAGTCTGCCGATGACTCCTCTGGAGCGGAACAGGCAGGGGGAGGTATTCGTGCCCGGACGACACTCCGCGCCGAGAACGGCGCGGGGCCGCCGGCCGCTTGTCGTCGTGCTGGCCGTGGTCGGCGCGATCGTCGTCCTCGTGGGCGGGGGCGCGGCATGGGCGTTCACGCGCGGGCCGCTCAGCTCGAGCCGTGCCGCCGCGATGACGACCGCGTCCCCCACGCACACCCCGGTACCCGCTCCCATCCTGGACTGCAAGGAGTCCGTGCAGGCAGGTGACGCCGCCGTGGCCAAGGCCTACCAGTCGTACAACGACTGGTACGTGCACGTGAAGGCGCAGTGGGACCTCGACAAGGGCAAGATCACCGTTCCGCAGGCCAAGCACATCTGGGACGTGACGCACGCCCGCGGCAGCCTCGACGTCAACGCCGCCGACGCGAGCCGGATCATCTACCAGCGCGAGCAGGACGCCTGCGGCAAGGTGCCCTCGAAGGTCCCCGCCAAGTACGCGTCCGCCGTCAAGAACTGCAAGTCCCGCGCCGGCCTCATCGACAAGACGATGACGGCGGGCATGCAGGTCGGCGACGAGTGGGCCGACCACGTGCTCAAGGAGCACCAGAAGCGCACCATCGACCCCTACGACTACCACCTGATGTGGGTCAAGGCCGTACGCAAGGCGCCGAAGGCGTTGAACGCCTTCAAGAAGGCCTACACGGACTACAAGAAGGCACCTGTCTGCCAGCTGCCGCGCTCGTCCTGACGCCCTGCCGCCCGTTGTCCGTCGCGCTCCGGCCGGGGTCCAGTTGATCACGTTAACGTGATCAACCCTGGCTTCACACGAGCGGCACAACGTGGGAAGCCAGGATTCGTCGTGTGGAGCGCCGGAGCGGCCATGTGAAGTGCGGCCGCGCCATGCGAAGTCGGGCCGCGCCATGTGAAGTGCGGCCGCGCCATGTGAAGTGCACTGGCGGCACGCCCGGCACGGCCTCAGCCAGGCCGGGTGGACGTGCGCCAGGCGTCCCGGCCGTGGGCGAGGCGGTGGCGCATGCGGGCGGCGGGGTCGGCCCAGCGCGAGCGTGGCGGACGCGGGGGCTCGCCGGCGGCCCGGCGGGCCGCGACCACGGTGACCAGGGCGGCCAGCTCCTCCGGGGACGGGTCGCCGCGGACGACGCGCAGCAGCGGACGGTCCGCCTCGGGCAGGTCGGTCACAGCGGGATGTTCCCGTGCTTGCGGGTCGGCACGTTCTCCCGCTTGGTGCGTAGCGTCCGTAGCGCGCGGACGATCTGGCCGCGGGTCTGGTGCGGCGCGATCACGGCGTCGACGTAGCCGCGCTCGGCGGCGATGTACGGGTTGGCCAGGGTGTCCTCGTACTCGGCGATGAGCCGCGCGCGCAGCGCGTCGACGTCCTCGCCGGCCTCCGCCGCCTCGGCGATGCGGCCGCGGTGCAGGATGTTGACGGCCCCCTGCGCGCCCATCACGGCGATCTGCGCGGTCGGCCAGGCGAGGTTGAGGTCGGCGCCGAGGTGCTTGGACCCCATGACGTCGTACGCACCGCCGTACGCCTTGCGGGTGATGACGGTGACCTTCGGCACCGTCGCCTCGGCGTAGGCGTACAGCAGCTTGGCGCCGCGGCGGATGATGCCGTTCCACTCCTGGTCGGTGCCGGGGAGGAAGCCGGGCACGTCGACGAACGTGAGCACCGGGACGTTGAACGCGTCGCAGCAGCGCACGAACCGGGCGGCCTTCTCGCTCGCGTCGATGTCGAGCGTGCCGGCGAGCTGCATCGGCTGGTTGGCGACGATGCCGACGCTGTGCCCCTCGACCCGGCCGAAGCCGACCACGATGTTCGGCGCGAACAGCGCCTGCACCTCGCAGAAGTCGCCGTCGTCGACGACGTGCTCGATGACCGTGTGCATGTCGTACGGCTGGTTCGCGGAGTCGGGCACCAGGGTGTCGAGCTCGCGGTCCTCGTCGGTCGGCTCCAGCGACGCCTCGGCGTCGTACGCCACCGCGTCGTCGAGGTTGTTGCTCGGCAGGAACGACAGCAGCGTCTTGACGTACTCGACGGCGTCCTGTTCGTCGGACGCCTGGTAGTGCGCGTTGCCGCTCCTCGTGTTGTGGGTGTGCGCGCCGCCGAGCTCCTCGAACCCGACGTCCTCGCCGGTGACCGTCTTGATGACGTCGGGGCCGGTGATGAACATGTGCGAGGTCTGGTCGACCATCACGGTGAAGTCGGTGATGGCGGGGGAGTAGACCGCGCCGCCCGCGCACGGCCCCATCACGAGGGAGATCTGCGGGATCACGCCGCTCGCCTGCACGTTGCGGTAGAAGATGTCGCCGTACAGGCCGAGGCTGACCACGCCCTCCTGGATGCGCGCGCCGCCTGAGTCGTTGATGCCGACGATGGGGCAGCCGGTCTTCAGCGCCATGTCCATGACCTTGACGATCTTCTCGCCGAACACCTCGCCGAGGCTGCCGCCGAAGACGGTGAAGTCCTGCGCGAACACGCACACCGGCCGGCCGTCGACGGTGCCGTAGCCGGTGATGACGCCGTCGCCGTAGGGGCGGTTGTGCTGCTGGCCGAAGTTGGTGGAGCGGTGCCTGGCCAGCTCGTCCAGCTCGACGAACGAGCCCTCGTCGAGCAGCATCTCGATCCGCTCCCGTGCGGTCCTCTTGCCCTTCGCGTGCTGCTTCTCGACGGCCCGCCCGGACCCCGCGTGCACGGCCTCCTCGTGCCGCCGGGTGAGGTCGGCCAGCTTGCCCGCGGACGTGTGCACGTCCAGCCCGCCGGCGTCGGGCGGCTCGGTGGTACCGGGTGTCGGCGACTCGGACACGGGTTCGGCCATGCCGTCCAGCCTAGTCGCGGGCTATGACGCCGCCGGGGCGGTGGACTCGCGGACGACGAGCTCCGGGTCGAGCAGGATCTGCCGCCGGCCGACGTCCGCGCCGCGCAGCATGTCGAGCATCAGGTCGCCGCCGGTTGCGCCGATCTGGTAGTGCGGGATGTGCACGGTCGTGAGCGGGGGGCGGAACCGGTCGGCGAACGGGATGTCGTTGAACCCGACGACGGACACGTCCTGCGGGCACCGCAGCCCCGCCTCGTCGAGCGCGTCCAGGCAGCCGAGCGCCATCAGGTCGTTGCCGGCGACGATGGCGGTGAACGGCACGCCGCGGCCGATGAGGTCACGGCACACGCGTGCCCCCTCGGCCTCGGTGAACGCGTGGCTGCTGTCGAGCAGCTTGGGGTCGACGTCTGACCCGCGCTCGGACATGGCGGCGAGGAACCCCTGCTGCCGCCGCAGGCCGGTGGACAGCAGGTGCGGCCCGGACAGGTGCGCTATGCGCCGGTGGCCGAGCTCGATGAGGTGCGCGACGGCGAGCCGTGCGCCCCTGTCGTCGTCGACGGCGACCGCGGGCAGTGCGTTGTCGTCGGCGCGGCGGTTGACGAGCACCACCTTCGCGTCCGGTCCGACGACCTCGGTGATCAGCCGGTGGTCGCGTTGCGCCGTCGCGGCGATGAAGCCGTCGACCTGACGGGCGAGCATCGCCTCGAACTGGATGCGCTCGCGGTCCGGGTCGTTGTCGGTGTTGGTGATGAGCAGGGTGTAGCCTGCGCGGTCGAGCCGGTCCTCGATGCCGCGCACGATCGCCGCGAACAACGGGTTCATCAGGTCCGGGACGATGACGCCGACGGTGTGCGAGCGGTTCGTCTTCAGGCCGCGCGCGATCGGGTTCGGCCGGTACCGCAGCTGCTCGGCCGCCTCGAGGACGCGCCGCGCGGTGGCCTCGTTGACAAGCGGCCTGGTCTGCTCGTTGAGCGCCCTGGACGCCGTGCCCGGGTGGACGCCGGCCAGCCGGGCGACGTCGCGCAACGTCACCGCGCGCGAGGCTCCCGTATCCGGCTCACTCATGCCGCGCATTATGCCCCGCCGGTGCACGCGTTTGCCGTTGGCGCATCAGGGCGGCGAGTTGGGGCTCGGGCGCGAGCGCGTAGAGGCCGCCGCCGGTGCGGTCGGTGACCCAGATCTGCCCGCTCTCCTCCACCACCAGGTCGTTGAGCTGCGGGCCGGGCACGTCCGGCAGCCAGTGCGCGACCTCGGTGGGAGCCCTCGGATCGGACACGTCGTACACCCGCAGGCCCCCGCTGAAGTACGTGGCGAAGACGAGCGAGTCGCTGCGGTACGTGCCCGGCCGGTTCTCGTGCAGGTTGTGCGGCCCGAACCGCAGGCCGTCCGCCGCATGGTCGCCGGCGGGCGCGGGGAACGTGGCCCGCACGCACGGCGCCGTCAGGTCGGCGACGTCGACGACGCGGATCCGTCGTTCGGGTGCGTCCGTGCCGGCGCGAACCTGTTCGTCCGTACACACCAGCAGGCCGCGGCCCGGTAGCGGCAGGCACGTGTGGGTCTCGCCGCCGTCCCACCGCAGCCCGCCGATCCGTCGCGGCCGCGCGGGATCCGTGACGTCGAGCACGACCAGGTTCGCGTCGCCGTAGCCGAGGTACGCCACGGTGCCGTCGACCATCGCGTGGTGCGCCGCGTAGCGTGCCCCGACGGGCCAGTCGGGCGTCTCGCCCGGTCCCTGGCCCGGCCACCACCACCGGCCCACCTCGACGGGCGCAGCGGGGTCGGCGACGTCGAGCAGGACCCAGATGCGGTCGGTGAACCCGGACGGTGTGGCC
>JAFMQP010000237.1 GCA_017354575.1 Acidothermales bacterium
TGGGTGCGTCACGACCTCACCGACGCCGACTGGCGCTGGCGGCTGGTCGGACGGCACGTGCTCGTGCTGCTCCCGGTGTGCCTGGCGTTCCTCGCGCTGCCCGGACCGTGGTCGCTGCGCATCCTGGCCGCCGTCCTGCTCTGGACGAGCAGCACGTTCGTGATGGTGCTCTACACCGGACCCATCCGTGAACGCAAGCTCCGCCAGCATCACCTGGAGCCACCGGAGAAGCAGGCGAGGTGACGGGGTTCAGTCCAGCGGTGTCATCAGCTGGCGCGCGGCCTCGGTGATGCTGCCGGTGAGCGACGGGTACACCGCGAAGGTGTGCGCGAGCTGCCCCACGGTGAGCCCGAGCCGCACCGCGAGCGACAGCGTCAGCACCAGCTCGCTCGCCTTCGGCGCGACGATCACGCCGCCGAGTACGACGCCCGTGCCGGACCGGCAGTACAGCTTGACGAACCCCTCGTGCAACTCCTGCATCTTGCCCCGCGGGTTGGTCGCGAGCGGCAACAGCACCTGTTGCGCGTCCACCGAGCCGGAGTCGACCATCGCCTGGGTGACGCCGACGCTCGCGATCTCCGGGTCGGTGAACACGTTCGCCGCGACCGTGGAGAGCCGCAGCGGCGCGACCGCCTCGCCGAGCGCGTGCCACATCGCGATCCGGCCCTGCATCGCCGCGACGGACGCCAGCATCAGGACGCCGGTGCAGTCGCCGGCGGCGTACACGCCGGGCACCGACGTCCGCGAGACGCGGTCGACGTCGACGAAGCCGCGTTCGTCCACGGCGACGCCCGCCTCGCCGAGACCGATCCCGTCGGTGGCGGGCACCGAGCCGATCGCGAGCAGGCAGTGGCTGCCCTCGACGGCGCGTCCGTCCACCAGCCGGACCACGACGCCGTCGGCGGTGCGCTCGACGGTCCGCGCCCGCGCCCGGCCCACCACGTCCATGCCGCGGCGGGAGAAGACGTCCTCCAGCACGGCGGCGGCGTCCGGGTCCTCGTGCGGGAGGACGCGGTCGCGGCTCGACACCAGCGTCACCCGCGCGCCGAGCCCGAGGTAGCCGCTCGCGAACTCCGCTCCGGTGACGCCTGAGCCTACGACGACCAGGTGCTCGGGCAGCTCGTCCAGGTCGTAGACCTGGCGCCAGGTGAGGATGCGCTCGCCGTCCACCTCGACGCCCGGCATCATCCGCGGCCTGGCGCCCACGGACACCAGCACGACGTCGGCGCGCAGCTCCTCGGCGCCCGCCTCGACCCGGCCGGGACCGAGCAGCCGCCCGGTCTCCGGCACGATGGTGACACCCTCGCCGGTGACCCGCTTGGCGATGTCGGCCGACTGCGCCTTCGCCAGGTCGCGCACGCGTTCGTTCACGCGCGCGATGTCGACGCCGACGCCTCCGCCGTCGAGCCGCAGCCCGAGCGTGCCCGCCTGCTCGAGGCCGTGCACCGACTCCGCGGTGGCGATCAAGGTCTTCGACGGCACGCAGTCGGCGAGCACGCAGCCGCCGCCTGGGCCGTCCCGCTCGACGAGCGTCACGTCGGCGCCGAGCTGCGCGGCCACCAGCGCCGCCTCGTAGCCGCCCGGCCCGCCTCCGATGATCGCGACCCGTGCCACAGCGTCGTACCGCCCTTCGCTCCGCGTGTCCCGGCGCATTCTCCCCTACCCACCCGTGGTGAGGCCGTACCCTGGACCGGCCATGACGATCTACGCCGCGTACGGAAGCAACCTCGACCCCGAGCAGATGCTCCAGCGCGCACCGCACTCGCCGGCGCGCGGCTCCGGGTGGCTCACCGGCTGGCGGCTCGGCTTCGGCAGCGAGGACCGCGGCTTCGACGGCGCGCTGGTCACCGTCGTCCCCGACCCCGCCGGTCAGGTCTTCGTGATGCTCTACGACGTCGCCGGTGCCGACGAGGCGCCGCTCGACAGCTGGGAGGGCGCGGAGCTCGGCCTCTACACCAAGCTGCGGGTGCGCGTCGACACGCTGGACGGGCAGATGCTGGCCTGGCTGTACGTCCTCGACGGGTACGAGGGCGGCCTGCCGTCCGCCCGGTACGTCGAGATCATCGCCGACGCCGCCGAGGCGGCGGGCGCGCCGGACGACTACGTCGAGTGGATCCGCAAGCGCCCCTGCCGCTGAGGTTCCCCTGACCACGGAAGGGGACGGTACGCTCGCAGCGATGCCTGAGCAGAACTGGTCGGACCCGCACGCCGTGGCGCGGTCGGCTGCCAAGCGGCTGACCGAGATGACCGACATCCCCGCGTTCGACGTCGCCGTCGTCCTCGGGTCCGGGTGGCGGCCCGCGGTCGACATGCTCGGCGACAGAGACCGCGAGTTCCTCGCCACCGAGCTGCCCGGCTTCCGGCCCGCGACGGCCACCGGGCACGCGGGCACCGTCCGCGTCGTCCGCGCCGGCAGCCGCGCCGTGCTGGCGTTCGTCGGCCGCACCCACCTCTACGAGGGCCACGGCGTCGAGCCGGTAGTGCACAGCGTGCGCACCGCCGTCGCCGCCGGCTGCCGGATCGTCGTGCTCACCAACGCCTCCGGCGCCGTCCGCGAGTCGTTCCGCGTCGGCCAGCCGGTGCTGATCCGCGACCACATCAACCTGATGGCGACCTCGCCGATCCGCGGCGCGAGGTTCGTCGACCTCACCGACCTCTACTCGTCGCGGCTGCGCGCGCTGTGCAAGGAGATCGACCCCTCGCTCGACGAGGGCGTCTACGTCGCCATGCCCGGGCCGCACTACGAGACGCCGGCCGAGATCCGGATGCTCGAGGCGATCGGCGGCGACCTCGTCGGCATGTCGACGGTGCTCGAGGCGATCGCGGCCCGCGAGGCGGGTGCGGAGGTGCTCGGCGTCTCGCTGGTCACGAACCTCGCGGCGGGGCTGGGCGAGCCGCTCGACCACGAGGACGTGCTCGCGACGGGACGCCGCGAGTCGGTGCGGATGGGCCGGCTGCTGGCCGAGGTGGTGCGGTGTGAGCACCCGGACCTCCCCGCCTGACGACGCCGCCGGCCTCGTCGCCGCGGCTCAGCGCTGGCTCGATGACGACCCGGACGCCGCCACCAGGGCCGAGCTCTCCACGGTGCTCGCGTCCGGCGACGGCACCGGGATCGCGGACCGGTTCGGCAGCCACCTGACCTTCGGCACCGCCGGGCTGCGCGGCGAGCTCGGCGCCGGCCCCAACCGGATGAACCGCGTCGTCGTCCAGCGTGCGGCGGCCGGGCTGGCGGCGTACCTCGGCACGGCGGGCAGCGGACGCGTGGTGATCGGCTACGACGCGCGGCACAACTCCGAGGTGTTCGCGCGCGACACCGCCGACGTCGTGCAGGGCGCGGGCCACACGGCCCTGGTGCTGCCGCGGCCGCTGCCCACACCGGTGCTGGCGTACGCGATCCGCGCGCTCGGCTGCGTCGCGGGCGTGATGGTCACCGCGAGCCACAACCCGCCGAGGGACAACGGCTACAAGGTCTACCTCGGCGACGGCAGCCAGATCGTGCCGCCCGCGGACGCCGACATCGCGGCCGAGATCGCGAACGTCGGACGTGTGCGCGACCTGCCGAGGGACGAGGGCTGGACGGGTGTCGACGAGTCGCTCGTCGACCGGTACGTCGAGCGGGCGGCGTCGCTCGTCGACCCGGCGTCGCCGCGTGACCTGCGCGTCGTCTACACGCCGATGCACGGCGTGGGCAGGGAGACGTTCGAGCGGGCGTTCGCGGCGGCCGGGTTCTCTGCACCCGTGGTGGTCGCCGAACAGGCCGACCCCGACCCGGACTTCCCCACCGTGAGCTTCCCCAACCCGGAGGAGCCGGGCGCGCTCGACCTCACGAAGGCGAAGGCCGCAGAGGTGGGCGCCGACCTGGCGATCGCGAACGACCCGGACGCCGACCGGTGCGCGGTCGTCGTCCCCGACGGCCGCGACGGGTTCGCGACGCTGCGCGGCGACGAGGTGGGCGCCCTGCTCGCCGCACACATCCTGCGCCGCGGGGGCAGGCCCGAGGGCGTGTTCGCGGCGTCCATCGTCTCCGGCACGCTGCTGCACCGGATCGCGGACGCCGCCGGCGTCCCCTACGTCGAGACGCTCACCGGGTTCAAGTGGCTGTCGCGGGTGCCGAACCTGCGGTACGCCTACGAGGAGGCGCTCGGGTACTGCGTCGACCCGGCCGCGGTGGCCGACAAGGACGGGATCACCGCGGCACTGCTGGTCGCCGAGCTGGCGGCGTCGCTTGAGGCGGACGGGCGCGGGCTCACCGACCTGCTCGACGAGCTGGCGGTCGAGCACGGCCTGCACGCGACCGACCAGCTGTCGGTACGGCTCACGCGGGTCGAGGACGGCGACGCGGTGCTCGCACGGCTGCTCGCCCACCCGCCGACCAGTGTCGGCGGGCTCGCCGTGGAGTCCGTGGAAAGCCTCGCCGGCGACCACACCGGGCTGCCGCCGACGCCCGGCGCCCGGCTGCGGCTCGCGGAACGCGGCCGCGTGGTCGTCCGCCCGTCCGGCACCGAGCCGAAGCTCAAGTGCTACCTGGAGGTGGTGGTCCCGGTCGAGGACGCCGACGTGGGGGCGGCGCGGGTTCGCGCGGACGGGCGGCTTGCGGCGCTGCGCGCCGAGCTCGCCGGCCTCGTCCGGGTGTGACTACGGGATCACCGCGCTCGCGACGATCAGCAGCGCGGGGAAGGCGAGCGCGGCGAGCGCCGGCCAGGACCAGCGGACGGACACCGTCGTATGGCCCGCGTCCCTCGACGCGGGGCCGAACCGCCCGGACAGGTCGCGCAGCCGCTGCACCATGAACTCGGCCTGGCTCATCTTCTCGACCTCGGTGCGCGCGTTCGCTCCCGACGACTGGTCGAAGCCGCGGCCGCGAGGGTCGGCGGAGAGCTCCGCCGCCCTCGCGCGCAGCCTGGACCTGTCGAACCGCGCGCGGCGCCGGTTCGGCACGTGCCCGACCCACGAGTGGTACCGCTTGTGCTCCGTGTCGACCCGCACGGTGTCGTGCGCGGCGACCTCCGTCACCGCGCCCCACGGGATCTCCACGTCGTGCAGCGGGTTGCGGATCAGCACCCGCTCGCGGTCGGCCCGCAGCCGTGGCCGCAGCGCGATCACGTAGACGACGCCGGTGACGAGCAGCAGGATCGAGCCGGCGTACGCGCTCGCGCGGTCCCACGGGTGGCGGAGGATGTCGACGACGTTGTACAGCGCGAACACCATCCACAGCCAGCCGAGTATCCAGCCGGCGCGCGACTTCTCGTCCAGCCGGTCCTCGGCGGATGGGGTGCTCACCCACCGATTGTCCCCCACCGTCGGCCTGCTGTCCTACGCTGGGGCGCGTGGCTACCTCGACCGATGCGCTCTCCGACGTCACGGCGTCGGCGTCGTCGCTGCGCCGGTTCCTGCACGGGCTGCCCGGTGTCGACCAGGTGGGTGCCGAGGAGCGCGCGGCGCGGCTCGCCACCCGCTCGATCAAGACGACGGCCAAGCGGTTCGCGCTCGACCTCGCGGTGTCGATGGTCGACCTGACGACGCTGGAGGGCCAGGACACCCCGGGCAAGGTGCGCGCGCTGGGCGCGAAGGCGCAGCGGCCGGACCCGACCGACCCCACCGTCCCGCATGTCGCGGCGCTGTGCGTCTACCCCGACCTCGTCGCGACGGCGAAGGCGGCGGTCGCGGGCGGCGGCGTCCGGGTGGCGAGCGTGGCGACGGCGTTCCCGTCCGGGCGCGCGGCGCTCGACGTGAAGCTCGCCGACGTCGCGTACGCCGTCCGCGAGGGCGCCGACGAGGTCGACATGGTCATCGACCGGGGGGCCTTCCTGGCCGGCGACTACGTCACCGTGCACGACCAGATCGCGGCCGTTAAGCAGGCCTGCGGCGACGCGCACCTGAAGGTCATCCTCGAGACCGGCGAGCTGGCCACGTACGACAACGTGCGGCGCGCGTCCTGGCTCGCGATGCTGGCCGGCGCGGACTTCGTCAAGACGAGCACCGGCAAGGTCTCGCCCGCGGCGACGCTGCCGGTGACGCTGGTGCTGCTGGAGGCGGTGCGCGACTTCCGTGCCGCCACCGGGCGGCAGGTGGGCGTCAAGGCCGCCGGCGGTATCCGCGCGGCCAAGGACGCCATCCGCTACCTCGTCACGGTGAACGAGACCGCGGGCGAGGACTGGCTGACCCCCGAGTGGTTCAGGTTCGGCGCGTCCAGCCTGCTCAACGACCTGCTGATGCAACGGCGGAAGCTCGCGACCGGCCGGTACTCCGGCACCGACTACTTCACCCTGGACTGACATGTGCAGAAACATCACGACGCTGCGCGGCCTGCAGCCGGCCGCGTCCACCGAGGAGATCGAGGCCGCGGCGCGGCAGTACGTGCGCAAGGTGAGCGGGGTGCAGAGCGTGTCCGACGCCACCAGGGAGCCGTTCGAGGCCGCCG
>JAFMQP010000238.1 GCA_017354575.1 Acidothermales bacterium
CGCAACTCGATCGTCGTGTTCATGAGCATCGAGCTGATGCTCAACGCCGCCAACCTCGCGTTCGTCACGTTCGCGCGGATGCACGGCAACCTCGACGGGCAGGTCTTCGCCTTCTTCGTCATGGTCGTCGCCGCGGCCGAGGTCGTCGTCGGACTGGCCATCATCGTGACCATCTTCCGATCGCGCCGGTCCGCGTCCGTGGACGACGCGAACCTGCTCAAGTACTGAGAGGAAACGCCCCGCATGAGTTCGGGAGGAGTCGCGCTCGCGGCGCCGATCCACCCCGCCGTGGCGAGTGGTGCGTTCTCGCTCACGTGGCTGCTGGTAGCGCTGCCACTGGCGAGCGCCGCGGTGCTGCTGTTCGGCGGTAGGCGTACCGACAGGTGGGGTCACCTGCTGGGCTGTGCGTCGGTTATCGCGTCGTTCGTCGTCGGCCTGGCCATCTTCACGGCGCTGCTCGGCCACGACGCCGGCGACCGGTCGATCGCGCAGCACATCTTCACCTGGGCGTTGGTCGGGAAGTTCGAGGTGGCATGGGGCTTCCTCGTCGACCCGCTCTCGATCTGCTTCGTGCTGCTGATCACCGGCGTCGGCGGGATCATCCACGTCTACTCGATCGGGTACATGGCGCACGACCCCGAGCGGCGCAGGTTCTTCGCGTACCTCAACCTGTTCGTCGCCGCGATGCTGCTGCTCGTCCTCGGCGACAACTACCTGATGCTCTACATCGGTTGGGAGGGCGTCGGTCTCGCGTCCTACCTGCTGATCGGGTTCTGGCAGCACAGGAACAGCGCGGCGGTCGCCGCGAAGAAGGCGTTCGTCGTCAACCGGGTGGGCGACCTCGGCCTGTCGGTCGCCGTGTTCCTCATGTTCTCGACGTTCGGCGCGGTCTCGTTCACCGGCGTCTTCAACGGCATCGACCAGGCGAGCCACGGCGCGGTCACCGCGATCGGGCTGCTGATCCTCCTCGGCGCGTGCGGCAAGTCGGCGCAGGTACCGCTGCAGTCCTGGTTGCTCGACGCCATGGAGGGCCCGACGCCGGTCTCCGCGCTGATCCACGCGGCGACCATGGTGACCGCGGGCGTCTACGTCATCGTCAGGTCCAACCCGATCTTCGACGCCGCGCCCACCGCGCAGCTCGCCGTGACGGTCGTCGGCGCGGTCACGTTGCTGTTCGGTGCGTTCATCGGGTGCGCCAAGGACGACATCAAGAAGTCCCTCGCCGGGTCGACGATGAGCCAGATCGGCTACATGCACCTGGCCGCGGGGCTCGGGCCCGCGGGGTACGCGTTCGCGATCGCGCACCTGCTGGGGCACGGCTTCTTCAAGGCGTCGTTGTTCCTCGGTGCCGGCTCGGTGATGCACGCCACCGACGACCAGGTGAACATGCGCCGCTTCGGCGCGCTGCGCAGGAAGATGCCGATCACGTTCTGGACGTTCATCCTCGCGTGGGCCGCGATCATCGGCATCCCACTGCTCGCGGGGTGGTGGACCAAGGACAGGATCGTCGAGGCGGCGTTCGCGCACGGCCCCGTCGCCGGCTGGCTGCTGGGCGGCGCGGCCGCGCTCGGCGTGATCGTCACGTCGTTCTACATGACGCGCATGATCATCATGACGTTCTTCGGCAAGGAGCGGTGGGAGGACGACGTCCATCCGCACGAGTCGCCCGCCGTCATGACCGTGCCGCTGATCCTGCTGTCGATCGGGTCGGTCTTCGGCGGCTGGTTCCTGATCGGCGGCCAGCGACTGCCGAGCTTCCTCGCGCCGGTCGTCGGACCGTTGAAGGAGTCCAGGCTGCCGTTCAGCTCCATCGTGCTGGACATCGGCCTTCCGGTGCTGGTGCTGCTCGGCATCCTGCTCGCCGTCGCCATGTACGTGCGCAGGCCGGTGCCCGTGGTCCCGCCCGCAGGGAACGTGCTCGTCCGGGCGGGCCGGCGTGACCTCTACGGCGACGCCTTCAACGAAGCGGTGTTCATGCGGCCCGGCCAGTACCTCACCAGGACGCTCGTCTACTTCGACGCGCATGTCGTCGACGGCGTCGTGAACGGTGTCGCCGCGCTCGTCGGGGGCGCCTCGTCGCGGTGGCGCAGGACCGAGACCGGCTTCGTCCGCTCGTACGCACTCTCCATGCTGCTCGGCGCCGCCATGGTGTCGATCCTCGTGCTGATCGTGGTGGTGCTCTAAATGTTCCCGTACCTGACGGTCATCGGCGTCGTGCCGCTGGTGGCGGCGATAGTCGTCGCCGCGGCGCCCAGGGAACGCACCGGCACCGCGAAGTGGGTGGCGCTGCTGGCGTCGCTCGTCTCGTTCGTGCTCACCCTCGTGATGGCCGCGCAGTTCCGCGCCGACGGACCGCGGTTCCAGTTCGTCGAGAACCACGCGTGGATCCCGCAGTTCGGTGTCAGGTACGCGCTCGGCGTCGACGGCATCAGCCTGGTGCTGATCGGCCTCACCGTCGTGCTCGTCCCGGTCGCGATCGCCGGCGCGTGGCGCGAGCGCGGTGCGCGGGTAGACGGCGGCGACAAGGGGTACTTCGCCCTCGTCCTCACGCTCGAGACCGCGCTGGTCGGCGCGTTCGCGGCGCTCGACCTGTTCATGTTCTACGTGCTGTTCGAGGTCATGCTCATCCCGATGTACTTCCTCATCGGGCGGTACGGCGGCATCCGGCGCCAGTACGCGGCGGTGAAATTCCTGCTGTACAGCCTCGCGGGCGGGTTGCTGATGCTGGCGGCGGTCATCGCGCTCGCGGTCTCGGCCAGCGAGCAGGGACGGCAGACGTTCATGTTCGAGGCGCTCACCAAGCTGCATCTCGGTGCGGGTGCCGAGCGCTGGATGTTCCTCGGCTTCTTCGTGGCTTTCGCCGTCAAGGCGTCGCTCTTCCCGTTCCACACCTGGCTTCCGGACGCCGTCTCCGAGTCCCGGCCGTCCAGCGCGATCCTGCTCGTCGGCGCGATGGACCCCGCGGGGGCATACGGCATGATCCGGTACTGCCTGCAGCTGTTCCCGAACGCCGCGCACTTCTTCACGCCGGTCGTGCTGGTGCTGGCAGTCATCGGCGTCCTGTACGGTGCGCTCGCCGCGATCGGGCAGAAGGACGTGCAGCGGCTGCTGGCGTACACGTCGGTCTCGCACTTCGGCCTGATCGTGCTCGGCATCTTCGCGATGACGTCGCAGGCACAGGTGGGTGCGACCTTCTACATGGTCTCGGCGGGGCTGTCGATGGGTGCGCTGTTCCTGCTCGCCGGCGTGATGACGGCACGGCGCGGGTCGCGGCTGATCGACGACTTCGGCGGCGTCTACCGCGTCGCACCCGTGCTCGGCGGGACCTTCCTCGTCGCCTGCCTTTCCGGCCTCGCGCTGCCGGGCCTGGCGACGTTCACGAGCGAGTTCCTCGTGCTGCTGGGCACGTTCAGCAGGTACCCGGTGGCCGCGGGCATCGCGACGACGGGCATCATCCTCGCGGCGGTGTACATGCTCTGGATGTACCAGCGGACGATGACCGGCCCGCGCACACCGGCGGCCGAGCGGATGCGTGACCTCGGCCGGCGGGAGAGGTGGGCGGTCGCGCCGCTGATCCTGCTGCTGATCGTGCTCGGCGTGTTCCCGAAGCCGGTGCTCGACGCCATCGCCCCGGCGGTGAAGCAGACGATGACCCAGCTCCATGTCCAGGACGTGAACGCGGAGGGGAAGTAGCGTGCGCGCTCCCAACATCGACTACGCGCAGCTGTTGCCGGTGCTCGTCGTGTTCGGCGTCGCGGTCATCGGCGTGCTCGTCGAGGCGTTCGTGTCGCGGGAGAACCGGCGTACGATCCAGGTGCCGCTGGCGTTCGCCGGCATCGTGGCGTCGTTCATCACCCTGTTCTTCGTCGGCAAGACGCCGAGGACCCCGGCCGTCGGTGCGCTGGGCCTCGACACGCCGACGGTCTTCATCCAGGGCACCATCCTGCTGCTGGCGTTCGTGAGCATGTTGCTGATCGCCGAGCGGAGGGTGGACGGCGGCGGCCCGTTCGTCGCCGAGGCGGCTGCGTTGCCCGGCAGCGAGGAGGAACGCCGGCTGCTGCAGGCGGGCGCGCAGCACACCGAGGTCTATCCGCTGGTGATGTTCTCGGTCGGTGGCATGCTGCTGTTCCCAGAGTCCGACGACCTGCTGATCATGTTCGTCGCGCTCGAGGTGCTGTCGCTGCCCCTGTACCTGCTGTGCGGGCTGGCGCGGCGGCGCCGGCTGCTGTCGCAGGAGGCGGCGCTCAAGTACTTCCTGCTCGGCGCGTTCTCGTCCGGCTTCTTCGTCTACGGCATCGCGCTGCTGTACGGGTACGCCGGCACCGTGCGCCTGTCCGGCATCGCGCAGGCGGCCGGGAGCGCGACCGGCAGCGACATCCTGCTGTACGCGGGCATCGCGCTGGTCGGCGTGGGGCTGCTGTTCAAGATCGGCGCGGTGCCGTTCCACGGCTGGACGCCGGACGTCTACCAGGGCGCGCCGACCGCGGTCACGGCGTTCATGTCGGCGTGCACGAAGGTGGCGGCGTTCGGTGCCACGCTGCGCGTGTTCTACGTGGCGTTCGGCGGGATGCGCTGGGACTGGCGGCCGATGATGTGGGTCATCGCGGTCCTCACCATGGTGATCGGGTCGGTGCTCGCCATCACGCAGACCGACGTGAAGCGCATGCTCGCGTACTCCACGATCGCGCACACCGGCTTCATCCTGACCGCGGTGGTCGCGACGTCCACGCAGGGCCTGTCGAGCGCGATGTTCTACCTTGCCGCGTACGGCTTCTCGTCCGTCGGCGCCTTCGCGATCGTCACGCTCGTGCGCGACGGCGGCGGCGAGGCCAACCACCTGTCCCGGTGGGTGGGGCTCGGGCGACGCTCGCCGCTGGTGGCCGGCATGTTCGCGTTCTTCCTGCTCGCGTTCGCGGGCATCCCGTTGACGAGCGGCTTCACCGGCAAGTACGTGGTGTTCCTCGCGGCCGCCAACGGCGGCGCGCTGCCGCTCGTGGTCGTCGGCCTGCTGGCCAGCGCGGCGGCGGCGTTCTTCTATGTGCGCGTGATCGTGCTGATGTTCTTCCAGCAGCCGAACGAGGACGCCGCGACCGTCGCCGTTCCCAGTGCGTACACCTCGGTAGCAATCGGTCTTGGCGTACTCGTTACGGTGGTGTTGGGCGTCGTGCCCGGACCGGTGCTGCAACTGGCACAGGACGCCGCTCGGAACCTGTTCGTCGGCTGAACGGAGCGGTCGTGCCACGCGGCGCCCAGAGCGGTATCGGCTTCCCGGTCGCCGACCCACGACTCGACGAGGCGCTGCGCACGAAGCTCGAGGCCGTCGAGGACCTGCTGCGGGTCTCGGTGAAAAGCGAGTACCCCTTCGTCACGGAGACCTCCCGGCATCTCGTGGTGGCAGGTGGCAAGCGGTTCCGGCCGTTGCTGGTGCTGCTCGGCTCGCACTTCGGCGACCCGGACGCGGCGGGCGTCGTCCCGGCCGCGGTCGTCGTCGAGCTGACGCACGTCGCGACGCTGTACCACGACGACGTGATGGACGAGGCCGAGCTGCGCCGCGGCGTGCAGAGCGCGAACGCCAGGTGGGACAACACGATCGCGATCCTCACCGGCGACTTCCTGTTCGCGCGCGCGTCCGACCTGCTGGCCGACCTCGGACCCGAGGCGGTGCGTATCCAGGCACGCACGTTCGAGCGGCTGGTGCACGGCCAGATCCGCGAGACCGTCGGGCCGGACCCGTCAGGCGACCACGTCGCGCACTACCTGCGGGTGCTGCACGACAAGACCGCGTCGCTCATCGCCACGTCCGGCCGGTTCGGCGCGATGCTCTCGGGCGCCGACCCCGCGGTGGTCGATCAGGTGGCGATGTACTGCGAGCGCATCGGCATGGCGTTCCAGCTGAGCGACGACCTGCTCGACATCGCCGGCGACTCCGGCGAGTTCGGCAAGCTGCCGGGTACGGACCTCCGGGAGGGCGTGCACACGTTGCCGGTCCTGTACGCCCTGCGTTCGGCGTCCGATTCGGCCGCGGACGCCCGGCTGCGTGAGCTGCTCGACGGCGACCTCGGCGACGACGACCGCCACGCCGAGGCCCTCGCCCTGCTCCGCGCCCATCCGGCGATGGACGAGGCGTACGCCACCCTCCGCCGCCACGCCGACGACGCCCGCGACGCCCTCGCCCCCCTCCCCGACGTCCCGGCGAGAGCCGTCTTCGAGTCCCTCTGCGACTACGTGGTAGCCCGCACCGTCTGACGCCCCGGCACCAGCCGCTACCACCCACGCCTCCAGCCGGCCGTCACTTCACATGGCGCCACTCGTCTTTACATGGCGCGACTCGAAAATATGCCGGCTCTGTCCCGGTTCTGATCGAGCCGCGCCATGTGAAGTCCGGCCGCGCCATGTGAAGTCGGGGTGGCGCCATG
>JAFMQP010000239.1 GCA_017354575.1 Acidothermales bacterium
TCCGACGGCCCCGGCCGCCGCCGCGGGCCACGCCGCGCCGGACGTCCCGCCGCCGTCACCGGCCTCGGCCGACGGGAACCCGCGCGGACGCGGTGTGAACGTGGCGTCGGGTGCCGGCCTGGGGGAGCGATGGGGGTCACCGCCCGTCGGCGTCGGCGTGCCGCTCCACACCGGGACGAGCCGGGCGTGTCCCGGCCGGAGCAGGCTCATCGGGTCGAGGTAGGTGTCGCCGCGGAGCAGGCCCCAGTGCAGGCACGGCCGGTCGCCGCAGTGGCGGCCCGCGAGCAGCCGGCCGATCACCTGACCGGCGCGGACGCGCGCGCCCACCCGCACGGTGGCACGGACCGGCAGGTACGTCGTCCGCAGCTCACCGTGCCGGACCACGACCACCTGCTGCCCGGCGACCTGCCCGGTGAACGCGACCACGCCGCCGCCGGCCGCGAGCACGTCCGCGCCGACGGTGGCGGCGAGGTCGACGCCGCGGTGCCCGGCCGACCACCGGGACGCGGGCGGGTCGAAGGGCCTCAGTACGACGGTGTCGGGCAGCGGCAGCTGCCACGAGGCCGACGCGGCGGGCGCGGCCGCGGCGGCCGAGGGGAGGGTGAGCAGCCCGAGCCAGGCCACGAGCGCCAGCAGGCAGGGGCGGGACGCGAGGTGTCGAGAGATGCCGTTCACGTCCTGTGCGTCGGCACGAGCGGTCCCCTTCGACAGAGGAGACCGGCGATCTGTGGACGGTGCCGGACGGTCGGTTCGCGGTCGTGGCCCGTGCTCGCGTAAACTCGCATCAGCGACTCGTATGGGTCGACTTCGCACGCCCGGATCCGCCGTCCATCGGCGACCGGCCTCTCGGTCCCGTGCACCACGCGGGTGTGGGCCGGTCGGGCGTCAGGTGCGGTACGCCGACCGGCTGCCGCGAGGAACCGAGTGGCGCCCGGCACGGGCGCGGAAGGAGAGGTGCGCGGCGATGGCCGTGGTCACCATGCGGAACCTGCTCGAGTCGGGTGTCCACTTCGGGCACCAGACCCGGCGCTGGGACCCGAAGATGAAGCGCTACATCTTCACCGAGCGCAATGGCATCTACATCATCGACCTGCAGCAGACGCTGTCGTACATCGACTCGGCGTACGCCTTCGTGAAGGCGACCGTCGCCCGCGGCGGCCAGGTGCTGTTCATCGGCACCAAGAAGCAGGCCCAGGAGGCGATCGAGGAGCAGGCCAAGCGTGTCGGCATGCCCTTCGTGACGCACCGTTGGCTCGGTGGCATGCTCACCAACTTCCAGACCGTCCACAAGCGGCTGCAGCGGCTCAAGGAACTCGAGGAGATCGGTGCCGCGAGCGCCGACAGCTCGGTCCGCACGAAGAAGGAGCGGCTGATCCTCGACCGCGAGCGCAGCAAGCTCGAGCGGACGCTGGGCGGCATCAGGGACATGCAGCGGCTGCCCGACGCGATCTGGGTCGTCGACACCAAGAAGGAGCACATCGCCGTCGACGAGGCGAAGAAGCTCGGCATCCCCGTGGTCGCGATCCTCGACACGAACTGCGACCCCGACGTCGTCAACTACCCGATCCCGGGCAACGACGACGCGATCCGGTCGGTCGGACTGCTCACCCGGGTCGTCGCCGACGCCGTCGCCGAGGGCCTCATCGCGCGGTCGGCCGCGAGCGAGGGCGAGGAGCCGCGCGGTGCCATCGCCTCCGACGAGCCGCTCGCCGAGTGGGAGCGCGAGCTGCTGCAGAGCAGCCAGGAGGAGGAGGCGGACGCCGCCGCGAGCACGAACGGCGCGTCGGCCGCGGCCCAGGCCGAGCAGTCGGCCGCGGAGCAGCCCGTCGCTGAACCGCCTGCTACCGAGCAGCCCGCCGCCGAGCAGCCGGACGGCACCGAGCCGGCCTGACCGACGCGGACGACCACAACACACCCGGACGCAGCACGTGCCGGGCACACCATCGGGTAAGGACGATTAGGGGAAAATGGCCAACTTCACCGCGGCCGACATCAAGCGGCTCCGTGAGCTCACGGGCGCCGGCATGCTCGACACGAAGAAGGCGCTGCAGGAGACCGACGGCGACTTCGAGAAGGCCGTCGAGCTGCTCCGGCTGAAGGGCGCGAAGGACGTCAACAAGCGGCAGGGCCGCGTGACGGGCAACGGCCTGGTCGCGGCCAAGCTCGACGGCACGACGGCAGGCGTCCTGCTCGAGCTGAACTGCGAGACCGACTTCGTCGCCAAGAACGAGCGGTTCCAGCGGCTCGGTGACGAGCTCGCCACGCTCGTCGCCGAGACCCAGCCGGTGGACCTCGACGAGCTGCTGGCGTCGTCGATCGAGGGCAGGCAGGTGCAGGACTACGTCGCCGAGGCCAGCGCCGCGCTCGGCGAGAAGATCGAGGTGAGCAGGTTCGCGAGCCTCGGCGGCCACGGCCGGCACGTGTTCCTGTACCAGCACCGCACCGACCCCGACCTGCCGGCCCAGATCGGCGTGCTCGTCGAGCTGGACGCCGACAACGCCGAGGTGGGCAGGGACGTCGCGCAGCACATCGCGGCGATGGCCCCGCGCTACCTGAACCGCGACGAGGTCCCCGCCGAGCTCGTCGACAAGGAGCGCAGCCTCGCCGAGCAGATGGCCAGGGACGAGGGCAAACCCGAGCAGGCGGTGCCGAAGATCGTCGAGGGCCGCGTGAACGCGTACTTCAAGGACGTCGCCCTCGTCGAGCAGGTGTTCGTCAAGGACGGCAAGAAGCCGGTCAAGGCGGTGCTCGCCGACGCGGGCGTCGACGTCACCAGGTTCGCGAGGTTCCGGGTCGGCCAGAGCTGACCTGCAAGAGGACGGGCCTCGCCTCCGTTGTGCGGCGGACTTTCGGGAAGCGACGGTGTGCCGCGTGTCAGACTGACGACTGGACGCCCGGCGGAGGATTCCGGGGCGGCGGAAGGGCGTGGAGGTGCGGGACCCATGCAGGAGCCAGTCGATCGGCCGTCGGCCGCCTTCGCCCGCGGGGCGCGTGAGCGTACGCACACCGCGTGGCGGCGGGTGCTGCTGAAGCTGTCGGGCGAGGCGTTCGCCGGGCCCGAGACGCTCGGCATCGACCCGGCCACCGTGGAGACGATCGCGGACGCGGTCGCCGAGGTCGTCCGCGAGGGCGTCGAGACGGCCATCGTCGTCGGCGGCGGCAACATGTTCCGCGGCTCGCTGCTCGCCGGCCGCGGCATGGACCGCGGGCGGGCCGACTACATGGGCATGCTCGGCACGGTGATCAACTGCCTGGCCCTCCAGGACCGCCTGGAGAAGCTCGGCGTCGACACCCGGGTACAGACCGCGATCACGATGGGCCAGGTCGCGGAGCCGTACATCCCGCGCCGGGCGATCCGGCACCTCGAGAAGGGCCGCGTCGTCATCTTCGGCGCCGGGCTCGGTGCGCCGTACTTCTCCACCGACACCTGCGCCGCCCAGCGCGCCCTCGAGGTCGGAGCGCAGGCCGTGCTCAAGGGCACCCAGGTCGACGGTGTCTACGACTCCGACCCGCGGAAGAACCCGGACGCCGTCCGGTTCGACCGGCTCGAGTACTCCGAGGTGCTGAGCCGCGGCCTGAAGGTGATGGACGCGACGGCGATCAGCCTGTGCATGGACAACGACCTGCCGATCGTCGTGTTCGACCTGATGGGCCCGGGGAACATCGCGCGAGCCGTGCGTGGTGAGAAGATCGGGACTCTGGTAGCACCCTCAGACGGCTGACCCCGGCAGCGACGGTAGGAGAAACCGTGATCGACGAGACGCTCCTCGAGGCCGAGGAGAAGATGGAGAAGGCGGTAGGCGTCGCGAAGGACGACTTCGCCGCGATCCGCACCGGACGCGCGCACCCGGCGATGTTCAGCAAGATCATGGTCGACTACTACGGTGCGCCGACCCCGCTGAACCAGCTCGCCTCGTTCCACATCCCCGAGGCGCGGATGGTGATCGTGTCGCCGTACGACAAGTCGTCGCTCGACGCCGTCGAGCGGGCGATCCGCAACAGCGACCTCGGCGTCAACCCCGCCAACGACGGCGCCATCATCCGCATCGTGCTGCCCGAGCTGACCCAGGAACGGCGCAAGGAGTACATCAAGGTGGCGCGGACGAAGGCCGAGGAGTCCCGCGTCGCGATCCGCAACGTGCGCCGCCACGCCAAGGACGCGCTGGACAAGCTCGCCAAGGACGGCGACGCCGGCGAGGACGAGGTGCACCGTGCGGAGAAGGAGCTCGAGGACGTCACGCACAAGTACGTCGCGCAGGTCGACGAGCTGCTGAAGCACAAGGAAGACGAGCTCTCCGAGGTGTGAGAGAGCGTTCTACGTTGATCCGCGATGGCGAGGGGGGCGTGCCCGTCGACCCGGCAGGTACGGGTGACGACGCGGGCGTGGTCGAGTCGGCTCCGGTGCCTGCCACGGTGACCAAGCGACCGGGACGCAACTTCGTCGCGGCCGTCGGCGTCGGTGTGCTCTTCGGTGCCGTCGTGCTCGCTTTGCTGTACTTCGCGAAGCCGTTCTTCCTCGTGCTGGTGGCGGCGTTCGGGTGCGTCGGCGTCTGGGAGTTCGGCACGGCGCTCGCCGGGCGCGGCATCAAGGTGCCGCTGCCGCCGCTGTACGCCGTCGTCGTCGCCGACATCGCCGCCGCCTACTTCGCGGGCCTCGCCGGCCTCGCGCTCGCCACCGCGGGCGGCGTCCTGCTGCTGCTCACCTGGCGGATGATCACCGGCGTGGCCGACTACGTCCGCGACGTCACCGCTGCCGTGTGCGTGGCGGTCTACGTGCCGCTGCTGCTGGCGTTCGTGTCACTGCTGCTGGCCCCGTCCGACGGTGCGCACCGGGTGCTCGTGTTCATCGCCGCGGTGTTCGCCAGTGACACCGGCGGTCTCGCCGTCGGCGCACTGATCGGCCGCCACGGACTCGCGCCGGTGATCAGCCCGAAGAAGTCGTGGGAGGGGCTCGCCGGCTCGCTGGTGCTGTCGGCCGCGGTGAGTGGCTGGCTCGTGTGGTGGCTGCTCGACAGCTCCTGGTGGTACGGCGCGGTCGTCGGCGTCGTCGCCGCCCTGGTGGGCACGCTCGGCGACCTCGTCGAGTCGGTGATCAAGCGCGACCTCGGCATCAAGGACATGTCGTCGCTGCTGCCCGGCCACGGCGGCGTGATGGACCGGCTGGACTCCCTGGCCGCGGCGGCGCCGTTCGTCTGGCTCGCGCTGACGCTGCTGGCGCCGCCGGGCTGACGCATGCGGACGCTGCACCTCGTCCGCCACGGGCGCCCGTTCGTCGACGCCGACGTGCCGGCGAACCGATGGCCGTTGCATCCGGACGCAGCGTCCGCCATCGCCTGCTTGCGTGCGTCCGGCGTGCTGCCGGAACACGCGCGCTGGTTCAGTTCGCCGGAACCGAAGGCGCACCGGACCGCCCGGCTGCTGACCGACTCGTCGGTGACGGTGTACGACGCGCTCGGCGAGGTGACGCGGCCCGGGTGCCCGGACGACTTCGCCGTCCGGGCGCGTCGCGGTTTCGCCGAGCCGGACGTTCCCGCGGCGCCCGGGTGGGAGACGTACACGGCCGCGCGGCAGCGCATCGTCCGCGCGGTGCGCAAGCTGCGAGACGGGCTGGACGGCGCGGACCTCGTGGTGGTCGGACACGGCACGGTACTGACCCTGCTGGTCGCCGAGCTGACCGGTGCGGTGCCTGACGTCGCGGCGTGGGAGTGGCTCGGCTTCCCCGACCACTGCGCGCTCGATGCGGACGCCGGCGGGGTGGTCAGTCCCTGGGGTCGGTCGAGTCCGGCCGCTCGGCCGAAAGGCCCGGCCAGCCGATAGCGTCGTCGTCCGCGCCCGGCGCGTCGGCATCCTGCCCCGGATCGCTCGCGCCCGGTTCCTGCCCGCCCGCGTCCGGCTCCGCCTCGGCCGCGTCGGGCTCGGCCTCGGTCGCGTTCGGCTCCGGCTCGGCCGCGGACGGCTCAGCCGGAGCGGGCTCCGGCTCTGCCGCGGACGGGTCGGCCAGGTCGGGTTCCGGCTCCGACGGAGGCAGCGCTGGCTCGGCCGCGGCTGCCTCGTCGACGCTCGCCTCGGTGGCGTCCGGCTCATCGTCTCGGCCGGGGTCGGCCGGGAACGGCCGGTCGTCGGCTTCGCCCGCACGGGCCGCCTCGCCGAGGTCGGCGTCGTCGTGCGAGTCGTCCACGGGTTCCGGTGCCGCGGCGGGCTCGGGCTCCTTGCCGGCATCGCCCGCGACCCAGGAGCGGCCGGCGGCGCGGAGCCTGGCGAGCAGGGCGTCGACGCCCTCGGTACGGGCGGTGGTCATCTCCTCCTCGGTGATCGGCACCAGCCACAGGAAGCGCACGGCGTCACCGAAGACGTGGTAGCCGGACAGGTCGGGCGCGGGCGGTCCCGCGAGCAGGGACGGTTCGTCGACGAGGAGG